>NZ_JBQFMP010000008.1:0-274517 GCF_056531905.1 Ruegeria sp. K11 | reverse complement strand
GATCACTCACACTATGAGTCTGGACGATATCAACGAAGGGTTCGACCTGATGCACCGGGGCGAGAGCATCCGCTCGGTCGTGGTGTATTGATCGCGAAAAATATTCTCGAAGGGCGGGCTTTTGCGCGCCCTTTCTCGTTCTTACATTCCCCTCAAAGAATAAAACTATAAGTTGAGGGATGAATTTGACTTTAAAGACAACGGACCGCCTTGCGGTTCTGATTGATGCCGATAATGTTCCGGCCAAACACGCCGCCGGGATATTTGAAGAAATTGCCACATTGGGCGAAGCGGGCCTCAGGCGGATTTACGGAGATTTCTCAAACGGGTCTCCGCAAGGGTGGGATTCCAGTTCTTTGGCCGAACATGCCATCGTCCCCCATCAGCAATTCGCCAATACGTCCCGAAAGAATTCCAGCGACATAGCGCTGGTGATCGATGCGATGGATATCCTGCATGCGGATCGCTTTAGCGGATTTGTTCTTGTGTCGTCAGACAGTGACTTCACACGCCTTGCCAGCCGTATTCGTGAACAAGGGCTCGACGTGTTCGGGATTGGCGAACGCAAGACACCCAAAGCCTTTGTGGCAGCCTGTAATCGATTCATCTACATTGAAAATATTCAAAAGCCCGAAGGCGAGGCGGATGTCTCAAACAAGGGCGAAGGTGCCAATACGAAACACGAGTTAAACCACGCGTTCCAATTGATCCGAAACGTTGTTCGGAACACGAAAGAGGCGGACGGCTGGGCAAGCTTGTCCTTTGTGGGCAGCCAGTTGGGCAAGATGTACCCGGATTTTGATGCCCGCACCTACGGCCACAAAAGACTGAGCGATCTGGTGCGGGCCATTGACCGGTTTGAAAAAGGCGGCACCAACGGGGACCTTAAAATCCGGTGTCGCGACGGGTCATGACCCAGGCCGCGTTGCCCCCGTATCTGATCGCGGCGACCGCACACGCAAAACCGGTGTGTTGGCCGAGGTGGTGTTGGACCGACTCTCGCGCCAGACCACAAAGACGCCGGAGGCGATGATGATGCTGGCCCCGACGGCGACCCAACCGTCAGGTTTTTCGTTGAAGAACGCCATGCCGAACAGGGTGGCCCAGATGATCTGGCTGTATTGGCTGGGGGCGACCACGCCTGCGGGCGCGGCGCGATAGGCCAGAATAATCAGGTGTTGGGCGATGACCGAAAACACGCCGACCAGCGCCATCATGCCCAGATGCGGCAGCGATGGTGGCAGATATACGGCGGGCTGGGCCAGACTCATCGCAACGATAGCCAGCAACATCGGATAAAGGATCAGCACGGCCGAGCGCTCCTCATTCCCGATCTTGCGTACCAGAACAGAGCCAAACGCGCTGCAAAACGCTGCTGTAAGGGCTGCGAGGTGGCCCAGTGTAATGTCTGTCGCACCGGGGCGCAGGACGATCAGGACCCCGATCAGGCCGACGCCTACGGCAGCCCAGCGCTGGGCGCGGACCACTTCGCCAAGGATCGGGATCGACAGGACGGTGACGATCAGCGGGAAAGAGAACAACAGCGAATAGACTTCGGCCAGTGGCAGCACGGAAAAGGCATAAAACGCGCAGGTCATGGAGGTAATCATCAGGCCCGAGCGCAGCAGGACCAGCCAAGGATGACGCGGCAGGAAGTTGCCCGTGGTCCGATCGGTCAGGATCGTCACGGCCATCGGCACAAAGGAAAACAGCGTGGCGAAAAAGATGATCTGCAGCACCGAATACGTGCCGCCCAGTACCTTGATCAGGACGTCGTGGCTGGCAAAGACAGCAAAGCCCAGAAACGCAAATCCTAGTCCCCGAAGGGTGGTGTTTTGAGTGCTCATGCCCATGGCCTCGGATCATGTGTCGGTGTGGTGGCGCGCGCCGGTGCAGCGCGGGGGACGCCCGGGCTGTCGTGATCTTTGATTAAACCGATTTTGCCGGGGCGGATAGCCCCTATTTTACCGCTAACACCGCAATGCTGCCATGATCTGAGGTCATCGCAGGATCGGTGGCGCGTCCTTGGGTTGGCGCGCTGATTGGACCCCCGCCCGCATCCCCACCCCGATCCGGCGGGCCAGTGCCACCCATGGGGTTGCGGTTTCCAGAGGCAGGGTCTGGGTGGCGACCTCTTCGAACAGGTCGAGCCAATGGGCGAACATCTCGGGTTTTACATCCGGGCGTTCGATGTGAACCCGCTGCGGATTGCCGTCATAGCTGCGCTCAAACAGGATGGCGTTGCGCCAGAAGGCGGCGATCTTTTCCTCATGCGCGGGCCAGTCATGGACATGTGTGTTGAAAACGGGACCCAGCACCGCATCCTCGCGCACACGTGCATAGAAAGCGCGGACCTGCGCGTTGATCTGCGCGGGCGTCGCCGGAAAGCGCGGGGGCAGGGCGGGTCTGGTCATTTGGATCCTTTAACAGTCTCTGTTTCAGGGGCAGTAGCCGGTTCGGACGTCAGGCAACAGGTGTGGTTTTGTCGCGCGGTCCGGGCGTCAGGATATGCCGCAACAGGGCCACCGGATGCGCCCGCAGGCTGAGGCGGGTGGCGACGTAATCCTCGACCACCTGCTCGCCCAGGGTCATCTGCGGCAGATAGGCCTCGGGTTCGTCCAGCGCCTCGCCTTCCAAGTCCTGTGAAAACAGGGGCAGCGGTTTCGCGGTCGCAATCGCTTTGGCTTGCCACAGAGCCTCGCGCCTTGTCAGGTCGCAGGCGGCAAAGGCATCGGCCTCGGCCAGCCGTTCGATCACCGACGGGCCAAGCCCGGCGCGCCGCCAGACGTCATCGACTTGCGTATAGCCATTGCCGCGCGCGGCGGTCAGCCAGCTGGCGTCTTCCTCGCTCAGGCCTTTGATCTGGCGGAACCCCAGCCGCAGGGCCAGCCCGCCGCGCCCGTCGGGTTCCATCGCATTGTCCCAGAAACTGGCATTGATGCAGACCGGGCGCACCTGCACGCCGTGTTCCCGCGCGTCGCGCACGATTTGTGCAGGCGCATAGAACCCCATGGGCTGCGAGTTCAGCAGCGCGCAGGCGAAGATGCCCGGGTGGTGACATTTGATCCAGGCTGAGGCATAGACCAGCAGCGCGAAACTGGCCGCGTGACTTTCGGGAAAGCCATAGGACCCGAAGCCTTCGATCTGCGAAAAGCAGCGCTCGGCAAAATCCTGTTCATAGCCGTTACGCTCCATCCCGCGCAGGAACAGGGAGCGGAATTCGCTGACATTGCCATGTTTCTTGAAGGTCGCCAGCGATCGCCGCAGCCGGTCCGCCTGTTCCGGGGTGAAATCCGCGCCCACGATAGCGATCTGCATTGCCTGTTCCTGAAACAGCGGCACGCCCAGCGTTTTGCCCAAGACCTCGCCCAAGGCGTCCGAGGGGAAGCTGACCTCCTCCTCGCCATTGCGGCGGCGGATATAGGGGTGGACCATGTCGCCTTGAATGGGGCCGGGGCGGATGATGGCGACCTCGATCACCAGATCATAGAATCTGCGCGGTTTCATCCGGGGTAGAAAATTCATCTGTGCCCGGCTTTCTACCTGAAACACGCCGATCGAGTCCGCCTTGCACAGCATGTCATAGACCTGCGGGTCCTCGGGTGGCAGGGTTGCCAGAGTATAACCGGTCTGATGGTGACGCTGGATCAGGTCGAACGCTTTCCGGATACAGGTGAGCATCCCGAGGCTGAGCACATCGACCTTGAGGATGCCAAGGCTGTCGATATCGTCCTTGTCCCAGCAGATAACCGTGCGACCCTCCATCGTGGCGTTTTCGATGGGCACAAGTTCGTCCAGCCGTCCTTCGGTGATGATGAAACCACCCACATGCTGAGACAGGTGGCGCGGGAAGCCATCGATCTCATACACCAAGGATAGAGTCTGTTTCAGGCGGCGATCCTCGGGGTCGAGGCCGATCTCGCGCATCCGTTCAGCCTCAAGCCCTTTGGTCGAGAAGAACCCCCAGAGCTGTGAGGACAGGGCCGAGATCGTGTCTTCGGTCAGGCTCATGGCGCGGCCCACTTCGCGGATGGCGCGCTTGCCGCGATAATGTACGACGGTGGCGCAGAGCCCTGCGCGTTCGCGGCCATAACGGTCGTAGATATGCTGGATCACCTCTTCGCGGCGTTCATGTTCGAAATCCACGTCGATGTCGGGGGGCTCGTCCCGCGCCTCGGACACGAAGCGTTCGAACACCATCGTGCCCAGTTCGGGGCTGACCTCGGTGATGCCGAGGCAGAAGCAGACCACCGAATTTGCCGCCGAGCCGCGCCCCTGACACAGGATATCGCGGGAGCGGGCGAATGTGACGATATCGCGGACGGTCAGGAAATAGGGTTCGTATTTCAGCTTGGCGATCAGGGTCAGCTCATGCGCCAGCATTTTCTTTGCTTTCTCTGACGCGCCCGCCGGATAGCGCCAGTTCAACCCCTCATGCGCCAGACGGTGCAGGCGCTGGGTCGGGGTTTCCTGATCATTGCCCTCATTGGGGTATTCATAGCGCAGCTCGTCCAGCGAGAAGGTCAGGTCTTCGCTGAGGGCATGCGCCCGCGCGACGGCTCCTTCATGACCTTTAAAAAGGCGCAGCATCTCGGGTTCGGACCGCAGGCGCTGTTCGCCATTGGCCAGCGCGTCGCGGCCCAGCTCATCGACCTTGCGACGCAGGCGGATGGCGGTCAGAACATCACCCAGTTTGCGGCGGGTGCCGTGATGCATCATCGGCGCGGCGCTGGCCAGTGTGGGGATGCCGAGTTGCTGCGACTCAGTCTCTAATTCGCGGAAATATGCGCTATCAGCCCCATCATACCGAGGGTGCAGCAACAGATGAATCCGCCCGGCAAAGCGGCGCGTCAGCTGTTGCGCTTGTGTCCGCCATCCGTCCGCGCCGCCCTGCGACCGGGTCGCCTGTGGCCAGAGGAGCAGGTGCAGACCGTCGGAGAAGTCCAGAAGGTCGGACAGGTGCAGAATGCAGTCGCCTTTCTCGGCCCGCCGGCGGCCCGTAGACAGAATCCGACACAGATTGCCCCAGCCTTGCCGGTTCAGCGGCAGGGCAGTGACCGTGGGTGCGTCAGTAAAGATCAGCCGCGCGGCGGGGATCAGGCGTGGCACCGCGTGGATGGGATAGGATGGCGGTTTCGGGATGTGATCGGGGCAGGGCGGGCCGATAGAGGTGTTTTGCCTCTCCCATTCCAGCCGTTCGCGCACCTTGCGGGCGATCTCGCGCGCTTGGGTGTGGGCGCGCACGATCCCGGCGACCGAATTGTCATCGGCAATCGCAATCGCGGGCAGGCCCAGGGTCACGGCACGCTCCATATACTCCTCGGGGTGCGAGGCCCCGGTGAGGAAGGTGAAATTCGACGTGATCGACAGCTCGGCATACATGGCGACTCCGCATTATATTCACGTTTTGTTCTTTTTCGAGTCCTTTGCGCAGGAAACGGGTCGCTTGAGGTCATCGCGACGGGCAGGGTGGCCAAAAAAGGAGAGACACCATGCACAGAATATCCGCCCTTCCCACTGCTCAGGTCGAGGCCTATCGCGACGGCGCACCGGACGGCTATGGCAACCCGCCCGAGCGTGCGATTTCGAACGGGGAAGGAAACCCGTGCCGCCATTGCCTGACTTACATTCCCAAGGGAAAAGAGATGCTGGTTCTGGCGCACAGGCCTTTCCCCGAAACGCAGCCATTTGCGGAAACCGGGCCGATTTACCTTTGTGCAGAGCCTTGTCAGCGCTATGAGGACCCGGTGGATTTGCCCGAAGCACTGACTGCATCACCCAATTATCTGATCAAGGGCTACGGGTCAGATGACCGCATTGTCTATGGCACCGGAGTCATCACACCGCAGCCCCAGTTGCAGGCCGCTGCCGAAACCATATTCGCGCGGGATGACGTCGCCTACATCCACATCCGGTCCGCGCTGAACAACTGCTATCACGCGCGGATCGACAGGGCTTAAAGCTTGACCCGGTGCATGCCCCGGCGCGGCTGATCGTGGTCGTCGGCCGGGGTGTCATCGGTGCGAGAGGAGGTCAGCGCGAGGAACACATCCTCAAGATCGGCCTCTTCGGTGCGCACGTCGCGAATGCGGATATTGGCAGAGCGGACGGATTCCAGAACCTGTTCGGCGCTTGTGGTTTGGCTTTGATAGTTCAGTTCCAGACTGCCATCGTCGCGCAGCGCGGCCTCGACACCGTCAGCCACAGGCAAACCAGCCACAGGGCTGTCGGGGATGATCACCATAGTGCGGCTGTCCATGCGGTTCAGCAGGTTGGCGGTGCTGTCCTGCGCGATCTTTTCGCCATGGTTGATAATCGCGATCTCGTCACACATTTCCTGCGCTTCTTCCAGGTAATGGGTGGTCAGGATGATGGTCATGCCCTGTTCGTTCAGCTTGCGCACATTGGTCCAGAGCATCTGGCGCAGCT
This sequence comes from Ruegeria sp. K11, assembly GCF_056531905.1. Taxonomy (NCBI): domain Bacteria; kingdom Pseudomonadati; phylum Pseudomonadota; class Alphaproteobacteria; order Rhodobacterales; family Roseobacteraceae; genus Ruegeria; species Ruegeria sp. K11. Next base: position 268,088 of record NZ_JBQFMP010000008.1, on the reverse strand, counting down.
CGATATCCACGCCCGCCGTCGGTTCGTCCAGCACCAGAATCTTGGGGTAATGTACCAGCGCCTTGGCCAGCAATAACCGCCGCCGCATCCCGCCGGAGAGGGTGCGGGCATAGGCCTCGGCCTTGTCGCCGAGGCCCACCAGTTCGAGGATCTCATCGCTGCGGCGTTCGGATTTGGGCACGCCGTACAGACCGGCCTGAACCTCCATCGCGCCGCGCGGGGTAAAGAAGGGATCAAGGTTCAGCTCTTGCGGCATCACGCCAATGGCGGCGCGGGATTGGCGCGGGTTCTGATCCTGATCGAACCCCCAGATCGACACGGAACCGGATGATTTCACCACCAGACCGGCCAGAATATTGATCAAAGTCGATTTGCCCGCGCCGTTTGGCCCCAGCAAACCAAAGACCGAGCCACGCGGGATGGTCAGATCGATCCCTTTCAGCGCCTGTTTCTCGGGCTGGCCCTTGCCGCCGCGATAGGTCTTGCGCAGCCCTTCGATCCTGATTGCCGCATCGCTCATGTGGCTCTTGCCCCCGGTTTGCTCATCGCTCATAAACGCACCTAATACATGCCCGCGAGGCCGACAACCGAAGAAGGACTGCCAGCCGTGACCATCGAAGCGCCGGAAACCAAGATCGTGGAAACCTCTCGCGTTGCCTGTGATGGCGGCGAGGGCGCTTTGGGCCATCCGCGTGTCTGGTTGCAGATCCCCGAAGATACGGGTTGGGTCGAATGCCCCTATTGTGATTGCAAATACGTGCTGAAGGGGCGCGAAGTTTCGTAGATGCGCAAGGCGCTGGGGCGGTCTCTGATCTGCCTGAGCGTTGTTGTCATTGGCTATTTTCTGGCTGCGTTTGTCGGGGCACTTGTGCCTGGGCCCGGAACCCGCCCCCATGATCAGGACACTGTTGAGATACGGTTGATCAAGGGGCCAATTCACTACGATTTCCTGATTCCGCTGACACCCATTGCACGTCGGGAATTGGATGGGCTGCGTCACGCTGGCCTGCCTGTGCATTATCCGCACACAGAATGGGTGATGATCGGTTGGGGTGCGCGCGCGTTTTATACCACGACCGGTTCTTATTCGGATGTGTCGTTTGGCGCGATCGCTCGGGGCCTGACAGGAGATCGATCCGTCATTCGCGTGGACGTGATTGCCAAGTTGAACCCGCAGATGCAATTGCCGTCCATGCACTTGTCTTCGGACCAGTTTGAACGGTTCCTCAGGGCCATCACGGCCAGTTTTGAGCAAACGGATCAGGGGCAATGGATTCCTTTGAATGTGTCCGGTTTTTCCGAAACCGATCGATTCTTTGCCGCCAATGGGCGCTTTAACGCGTTGCGCACGTGCAATGTCTGGATCGGTGAAACTCTGCGAGCCGCGGGCGTGCGGTTCGGAATTTGGGTGCCGCTTCCGTATTCCGTCACATTGTCGCGATGGCTTTATCAATCCGACGCTCGTTAATTCGCCCAAGAATCGCCGCTTTTGTCTATGAAAATGAGTAAAATTGCTTAGGCGAGGACCATGACCGACGCTACACTTGACAGCCCTGCCAGCCCTTTCTTCGGTTGGATCGGCTTTGTTGTTTCGGCAATCGCATTGCTTGCCGCACTGTTTGTGTTTTGGGCGGGTCCATTCGCACCGCAACAGGCGACGGGTGTGTCTTTGGGAGAGCTTGCCGCCGAGATCGGAAAATCCACCTTGCGGGCCGCAGCCGGGCTGGAACAACCCGCACCCGTTGCGCCGACGCGGGATCTGGATGACCACCTGCGAATTGGCGTGGCCATGCTGGGTGGATTGGCCATTGTACTGTCCACCATTGGTGTCTTGCGGCATGAAAAAACACGTCCCGCCATCGCCGGGATTGTCATCGGTACCGGCGCTATCCTGTTTCAGTTCTTTGCCTGGGCGTTTTTTGCGCTGCTCGGGGTGTTGATCATCATGGCGCTGCTGGACAGTTTTTCGGATTTTTTCTCGGGCCTATTTGGCGGGTAAGCCCGTATTTAATGAAGGCATGGGCCTGTCTTCATCTCAGGCATATTTGCGTGGACGCTCCAGAAACGAAGGCTTGCTACGTCCCGTAGACGGACAGCACTTGTTGGGCTAGGTTTTCCCTTGTTTTAAACATGAATTTTGGAGACCATCGCGATGACGCGTATTCTAAGCGCCGCCTTATGCATTTTCCTTGCCACCAGTGCTCAGTCTCAACAGATTGTTCAGCCCACCGGTCCGGTCATCACGGATACCGGGTGCCTTGTGAAAGGCCTGAACCCAAACGGCGACGGCTTTCTGGCGATCAGAACCGGGCCGGGATCAAATCACCAGCAGATCGGAAGCCTTCGCAACGGCGACGCAGCCTATATTCGCGCCTGCGAAGGAAAGTGGTGCTATGTCGAAAACGGAGCCATCGACAATGTCGAGACTCAGTTCAAAGGCTGGATTCATACCGGGTGGTGTGAATTCTACCCCTGAGGCTTTGGCAAAATCGCAGACGGCCTGATCTGCGCGTTCTACTACTGGCATCCATCTGCATTCCATGGCAGGACGGGTGGGCGTAACGGAGAGGAGCACGGGCATGAGCGGGTTTGGAAAAGGCTGTCACCTGCATCTGATCGATGGATCAGCCTTTATCTTTCGGGCCTATCACGCGCTGCCGCCGCTGACGCGAAAATCGGATGGCTTGCCCATCGGGGCAGTCTCGGGGTTCTGCAACATGCTGCAGAAATATGTCGAAGGGAACGCCGGACCCGACGCACCGACCCATGTGGCGGTGATCTTCGACAAGGGCTCGCATACGTTCCGCAATGATCTGTACGACCTTTACAAGGCCAACCGCGAGGCGATGCCCGAGGATTTGCGCCCGCAGATGCCGCTGACCCGCGAGGCGACGAAGGCGTTCAACATCGCCTGCAAGGAACTGGAGGGGTATGAGGCTGACGACATCATCGCAACTTTGGCCGTGCAGGCGCGCGAAGCCGGGGGGCGTGTGACCATCGTCAGTTCCGACAAGGACCTGATGCAGCTGGTGGGCGACGGTGTGGAAATGCTGGACGCGATGAAGAACAAGCGCATCGACCGGGATGGGGTGTTCGAAAAGTTCGGGGTCGGCCCTGAACGCGTGGTCGATGTGCAGGCGTTGGCGGGGGATAGCGTGGATAACGTGCCGGGTGCTCCGGGGATCGGGGTCAAGACGGCGGCCTTGCTGATCAATGAATACGGTGATCTGGAAACCCTGCTGGACCGCGCCGAAGAGATCAAACAGCCCAAGCGTCGCCAGACCCTGATCGAAAAACGCGATCAGATCGAGCTGTCGAAGAAGCTGGTGCAACTGGATGAGCAGACGCCGTTGGACTTCACGCTGGACGATCTTGAGGTGAAAGACCCCGAGCCCGAAACCTTGCTGGGTTTCTTGGCCGAGATGGAGTTCCGCACCCTCACCAAGCGCATCGCTGACAAGCTGGGCGCTGAGGCCCCCGTGATCGCGGATGCGCCCGCGCCGGTCGAAGAGATTGAGGCCGAGGCGATCCCGTTTGATGCAACGAAATACGAATGCGTGCGGGATGCGGGCGCGCTGCAGAAATGGATCGATCAGGCCTATGAGCGCGGCTGGGTCGCGGTGGATACCGAAACCACTGGCTTGAACGAGATGATCGCCGATCTGGTCGGCATTTCGCTGTGTGTCGAGGCGGGTGAGGCCTGTTACATCCCCCTGATCCACCGCGAAAGCGCAACGGATGATCTGTTCGGCACCGATGCGCTGGCCGAGGGGCAGATGCCGCTTGATGAGGCTCTAAACCTGTTGAAACCGATGTTCGAGGACCCGTCGATCCTGAAGATCGGGCAGAACATGAAATACGACGCCAAAATTTTCGCGCGCTATGGCATCAACGTGGCCCCGATCGACGACACGATGCTGATGTCTTATGCGATGCATGGCGGCGAGCATGGGCATGGCATGGATACTCTGTCCGAGCGCTATCTGAGCCACACGCCGATCCCGATCAAGCCGTTGCTGGGCTCGGGCAAATCGGCGATCACGTTTGACAAGGTGCCGATTGACGAGGCCACTGCCTATGCCGCCGAGGATGCGGATATCACGCTGCGCCTGTGGAAGCTGTTCAAACCGCAGCTGCATCAGGTGCAGGTGACGACGGTGTATGAAACGCTGGAACGACCCTTGGTACCCGTGCTGAAAGAGATGGAGATGCACGGCATCAAGGTCGACCGCGATGTCCTGTCTCGCATGTCCAACGCTTTTGCGCAGAAAATGGCCGGATTAGAGGCTGAAATTCACGAACTGGCGGGTGAGAATTTCAACGTGGGCTCGCCCGCACAACTGGGCGAGATTCTGTTCGACAAGATGGGTCTGGAAGGCGGCAAGAAGGGAAAGGCCGGCAAGTATTCGACCGGGGCCGATATTCTTGAAGACCTCGCCACCGAGCACGAGTTGCCCCGCCGGGTGCTGGATTGGCGGCAATTGTCCAAGCTGAAATCGACCTATACGGACGCGCTGCAGACCCATATCAACCCCGATACGGGGCGGGTGCACACGTCGTATTCGATTACCGGGGCGAACACGGGGCGTCTGGCCTCGACCGATCCGAACCTGCAGAACATCCCGGTGCGCACCGAAGAGGGGCGGCGCATTCGTGAGGCGTTCATCGCTGAACCGGGCAATGTGATGGTCAGCCTCGACTATAGCCAGATCGAACTGCGGATATTGGCGCACATCGCCGACATTTCGACTCTGAAACAGGCGTTTTCGGATGGGTTGGACATTCACGCTATGACGGCGTCCGAAATGTTCGACGTGCCACTGGACGAGATGACGCCGGAGATCAGACGGCAGGCCAAGGCGATCAACTTTGGTGTGATCTACGGCATCTCGGGCTTTGGCCTGGCGCGTAACCTGCGCATCCCGCGGGCTGAGGCGCAGGGCTTTATCGACCGTTATTTCGAACGCTTCCCGGGTATCCGGACCTATATGGACGACACAATCGCCTTTGCCAAAGAGAATGGATACGTCCAGACCCTGTTCGGCCGCAAAATCCACACGCCGGAAATCAATGCCAAGGGCCCGCATGCGGGATTCTCGCGCCGCGCGGCGATCAATGCGCCGATTCAAGGCACGGCGGCGGATGTGATCCGGCGGGCGATGGTGCGGATGCCTGATGCGATCAATGGCTTGCCTGCCAAGATGCTGTTGCAGGTGCATGACGAATTGCTGTTCGAAGTGGCCGAAGACGCGGTGGATCAGGTGATCGGCGTGGCGCGCGACGTGATGGAGGGGGCCTCGGATCCTGCCGTCAAACTGGATGTCAAGCTGAGCGTGGATGCCGGGCAAGGGGCCAACTGGGCCGAGGCGCACTGAGGGCGCGGCTCATCAGGCCCGGCGGGCCCTCTTCGCCGCGGGTCAGTCCGGGGAACTGACCAGGCGATTGACCAGACGTTGCACCGATGGGGCAAGCAACAGGATGACGGTGAATGCGATGGGCCAGCAGAATGCCCAGGACGCCATCCAGTCGCCAAATGTTGTGGGCCCGAAGCCGACGGCTTTGGCCGTGGCGATGCCTGTGACGATACAGGACATCAGGCCAGACATGATCAGGCTGAACAGGGCACGAGCATAACGAGCGGGAAGCATCTGAGGCATCCTTGCAGCAACATTGCCTTCATCTGCGGGATTTTTCGTTGAAAAGCCAGAGCTAGGTGGGCATCCAGCCCAGACTGTCCATGGTGCGTGATGTCGACGGGGTGTATTCGGCACTGACCCAGCCTGTGAACCCTTTATCCGAGAAAGCCTCGAACAAGGCCGGGAAATCCGTCGGTCCGCGCCCGGGTTCCGAGCGATCCGGGGCCGCACCGATCTGGGCGTGGATCACCCTGGAGTGAAACCGATCCCAGACTTTCAAAGCGTCCCCGTGAATCATATGTGCGTGAAAGCTGTCATATTGCAGCCCGACATTGGGACGGTTCACCGTGTCGAGTATCTCGACGGCGAGAACATAGTCATTCAGGAAGTAATCTGGTTGTGACACCGGGTTGAGCGGTTCGATGGTGAACTGTTGGGAAGGGGCGAAATCTGCGGCCCATTTCAGATTTTGCACAAAGCTCTCAAACGCCTCGGGGCCTGAGGCATAGCCTGACATGATATGAATCAGCTCCGGTTTCAGCACGTCGGCATAGCGCATGACACGGCGGATGTCGGATTGAAACCGCGCGTGGCCGCCCGGCACCGCGCCATAGCCGGGTTCACTACCTGTATAATTGGGCGGTGGTGCGTTGATCAGCACCAGATCCAGCCCGTTGGCCATTAGGGCGCCGCGGGTTTCCTTGGCCGCCAACTCATATGGGAACAGGATTTCCACGGCATCAAATCCGGCCTCGGCGGCGGCGGAGAAGCGGTCGAGATAGGGTAGCTCGGCAAAGAGCAGCGAGATATTGGCGGCAAATCTGGGCATGAGCTGATCACATTGACGTTTGCGAGAAGCATAGCTTCGGGGTGAAATCCACGAAAGGGACTGAAAACGACAGATTGTCGAAAATCGGCCAGATCGGCCGGTGCAAATCAGGGATTTTCGAGCCATCGCGGCGAATCATTTTTGCGCGCCGCTCCAACAGAAGGTCTGACACCATGGCGATGAGCCCTGACCCCGTGCGCGGGACCACTCTTCCTGTGTCTTCCGGACGCTGCTCTGCTTTACCCGGCAATGGTCTGGCCGTGGCTTCGATGCTGACATGGGCGGCAGGGTTTCCGGCAGCCGAGGTGCTTTTGCAAACTTGGCCCCCGGTCGCGCTGCTTGTGGCGCGGTTGGCGCTGGCGGTGGTTGTCATGGTGCCGATCTGGATGCTGATCGATGGGCCGGCACGGATGTTGCGCGCGCGGTGGGGGCATGCCTTGCTGGTTGGTGGTATGTTGGGAGCAGGGATGTTCCTGATCATCCTGGCGCAAAAACTGACTGACCCGGTGACCGTGGCAATCATTGCATCCTGTGCGCCCTTGTTCGCAACCGTGCTGGAACTGGCGACGGGAACGCGCCGCCTGCGGTGGAATTTTGCCATTGGTGTCGTCGTGTCGATCATCGGGGGGGTGATTGCGACCAGCGCGGTGGCCCCGGCCCAACTGGGCTTGGGCGCGGCCTGCGCCATCGTCTCGACCGGGCTGTTCTGCTGGGCCAGCATGGCGACGGCACGGGATTTCCCCGAGCTTAGCCAGATCGGGCGCAGTTCCATCACCTTCGCGGGCGGGCTTGTGACGGCCAGCGCCCTGTTTCTGGCCACAGGGCTTGTGGGCGCTGAGGTGCTGCCGACGGCGGCATTCGATCTTCGGCAAGCCGGGATGTTGATGATTTACGCCCTGGTCGCGATGGGTCTGAGTCAGGTCTTTTTCATTGCCTCCGTCGGCAAGCTTGGGGTGGCGCTGGCATCGTTCCACATCAACATTGCACCGTTTTATGTGATGGTGATCATGCTGGTGCTGGGGGATGAGTGGAACGGGACCCGCGCGCTGGGCGCAGCCATTGTCGCGGTGGCCGTGGTGCTGGCGCAGGACCGCCGGGTGCCGCGCACGGCCTAATCCGGTAATGCATCCGAGCGGATCAGCGGGAAGAACTGTCCGTTTGACCAAACGCCGAACCAATCGCCGTTATGCTCGGCAATGTCCACCAGCCGATAGAAGCTTTTGCGGTCGATCCGCGCCTCAAGGTTGGCACGCATCAATATATAGGGGGATGGTTCGTCTGTTTCGGGGTCGATCACGATACGGATCGGGTGATCAGCCCCGGCCACGGCGGCGTCGCCTACATGGGTGGTGAAAGTCAGCATTTGTGACTGACCTGTGCTTTCGGTGTCGAAATCGACCGCCACAAAGGGCACGTCTTCGACGGTGATTCCCACCTTCTCGACCGGAGTCACGAGAAAATAGCGGTCATCTTCTTTCTTAAGAATTGAGGAAAATAGCTTCACAAGCTCGAACCGGTTGATCGGCGACCCTAAATAACTCCAAGAGCCATCTTTGGCGATATGGATGTCCAGATCGCCACAAAACGGAGGATTCCACAGGTGAACCGGGGGTAAACCCTTGGTTTTCGCGGCGTTGACTGATGCCGCAATGCCATCAGGGGAAGGTGTCACAGGTTTTTGTCCGCTCATTACTTTTGCCATTTCCTTTTCGCGCGATACACTTCAACCATATTAGTCCACGGAAGGGAAAGTCATGACCGAACCCGCCGACCTCGTGTCCGAGATCGAAGCGCTGGAAGCCAAACTGCAAGAGGCCAAATCCTCGATCACCCGTCGGTTTATCGGACAGGAAAAGGTCGTGGACCTGACACTGACCGCATTGCTGTGCGGCGGGCACGCATTGCTGATCGGTTTGCCCGGTCTTGGCAAGACCCGCCTTGTTGAAACGCTGTCCACCGTTATGGGCCTGAATGGCAATCGTATTCAGTTCACGCCTGACCTGATGCCCGCGGATATTCTGGGGTCCGAGGTTCTGGACACCGATGAAGACGGGGCGCGACACTTCCGGTTTATCTCGGGCCCGATCTTCTGCCAGTTGCTGATGGCGGACGAGATCAACCGCGCAAGCCCCCGGACGCAATCGGCATTGTTGCAGGCGATGCAGGAACGAACTGTGACCGTGGCTGGCGAGGACCGCTCGCTGGGTGTGCCGTTCCATGTTCTGGCGACGCAAAACCCGATTGAGCAAGAAGGCACCTATCCGCTGCCCGAGGCGCAGCTGGACCGGTTCCTTGTGCAGATCGACGTGGAATACCCCGACCGTCAGACCGAACGTGATATCCTGCTGGCCACCACGGGCGTCGAGGAAGAGGAGGCGCACGAAATTTTCACCAAAGAGGAATTGCTGGCCGCGCAGGTGCTGCTGCGCCGTATGCCGGTCGGCGAGTCGGTTGTAGAGCTGATCCTCGATCTTGTGCGAGCCTTCCGCCCTGATGAGGCTGGCGTATCCGAGCGTGTCTCTGAAACAGTTGCCTGGGGTCCCGGGCCCCGCGCGGCGCAGGCGTTGATGATGACCGTGCGGGCACGGGCGATGCTGCAGGGGCGGCTGGCCCCCAATGCCGAGGATGTTCTGGATATGGCGCGGCCGGTGCTCAGTCACCGCATGGCGTTGAACTTTGCGGCGCGGGCGCGTGGCGACAGTCTGGCTGATCTGATCGAAACCACGGCGACCGGTCTGATCCGCACCGAGGCTGCGGCGTGAATGCGGCGCTGACTCTTCGCGAACGATCCGAGGCCGAAGCGTCCCGGCTGCCGCCCCTTTTGGCGCGGGCTGAACATCTGGCCGGAACAGTCCTGCTGGGCGATCACGGGCGCAGGCGGTCGGGTCTGGGGGATGATTTCTGGCAGTACCGCCCGGCCCAGATCGGCGACAGTCGACGGATGATCGACCATCGCCGCTCGGCGCGGGGGGATCAGCAATTCGTGCGCGAACGCGAGTGGCAGATTGCGCAATCGGTGATGCTGTGGGTCGATCAGGGCGCATCAATGCGGTTTGCGTCCGACAAAACTCTGCCGACCAAGGCGGATCGGGCGCGCTTGCTGGGTCTGTCCACAGCAATTCTGTTGGTGCGCGGGGGCGAGCGTGTGGGCCTGACCGGCACCACCCTGCCACCCCGACGTGGCAATGCGCAGATCGTGCGTCTGGCGCAGGCGTGGACCGAGGATTCCGAGACGGATTATGCCCCGCCCGAACACCGCGCGATGATCCCACATGCCCGGGCCGTGTTCATTTCCGATTTTCTGGGTCCGATGGACGAGGTCGAACTGGCCCTGACCAAAGCAGCTGACCGCGGCGTACGCGGCGTGTTGCTGCAGGTTCTGGACCCCAGCGAAGAGAGCTTTCCCTATCGCGGTCGGACGATTTTCGAAAGCGTCGGCGGCACCACACGTCACGAGACGCTCAAGGCGGCCGATTTGCGCGACCGGTATCTGGAGCGTCTGGCCGCGCGCAAAGATGCGTTGACGCAACTGTCGCGCGCAACAGGCTGGCAACTGGGTCTGCATCACACGGGTGACAGCGCACAAGCGGCTCTTTTGTGGCTCTATCGTGCGCTGGATGGGGGAACGGTATGACGGTTCTGGCGGGCATCGGCTTTACCGCGCCATGGGTGTTGCTGGGTCTGATCACCCTGCCGATCCTTTGGCTTATTCTGAGGGCCGTGCCGCCTGCACCCATTCGCAGGCTGTTTCCCGCGGTTACCCTGCTGCTGGGCCTGAAGGACGATGAAAGCGTTTCGGACCGAACGCCGTGGTGGCTTTTGCTGCTGCGCATGCTGGCGGCGGCCGCGATCATCATTGGTCTGGCCGGGCCGGTTCTGAACCCGTCCCGCGACCAGCAGGGGTCGGGACCTTTGTTGCTGGTGCTGGATGCCAGCTGGGCCGGGGCAACCCGGTGGTCCTCGACCCTTGAACAGATCGATGCACAGCTGACCGAAGCTGGTCGCGCGGGGCGACCGGTTTCGATCCTGCAGCTGACCGACCCCGAAGCCCCCGTTTTTCAGGCCGCAGAGGCATGGCGCAGCCGCCTGCCCGGTCTGGTGCCATCGCCGTGGCAGCCTACGACCGCGCAGATTGATCAGGTTCTGGCCGCACTCGACGCGGTAGATGACGGGTTCGAGACGTATTGGTTCAGTGACAAGCTGGCCTATGACGGCCATGACCGTGTCCTGTCGGCTTTGCAGGCTCGCGGCGGTGTGACCGTGTACCGCACGGCCTCGCCGGTTATGGCGGTTTTGCCTGCCACGTATCAGGACGGTGTGATTGAGCTGAATGCGCAAAGGTCCACTCCGGGTCCGGCGGAAACGATTACCATTCTGGCGCAGGGCCGTGATCCCGCAGGAGCAATGCGTGTTCTGCAATCGGCCGAGATGACCTTTGAAAGTGGCGAGACTCAGGCGCAGGTCGAATTGGCCCTGCCATCCGAATTGCGCGCGCGTATTACCCGGTTCGAAATTCAGGGTCAGCGGTCCGCCGGTGCGCTTACACTGACCGATGACAGCTTGCGAAGACGCGAAGTCGCGTTGATCGCGGGCACGCTGAACCGCGAAGGGCTGGAGCTGCTGTCGCCGCTTCACTACCTGACGCAAGTGCTGATCCCCACGGCAGACTTTGTCGATGGCGGTTTGCTGGACGTTCTACCCGCAAACCCGGATGTGATCGTGCTGGCGGATGTGGCCAAACTGTCAGATGCGGAACAGGCAGAGTTGATCGAATGGGTCGAACAGGGCGGTTTGTTGCTGCGCTTTGCCGGTCCGCGCATGGCTGCCAGCGATCTGGGTCGCGATGCCGAAGATACGCTGTTGCCTGTCCGCCTGCGCAGCGGTGGCCGCTCAGTCGGCGGCGCGATGAGCTGGGGCGAGGCCAAGGGACTCGCACCGTTCACCGAAAGCTCACCGTTTTTTGGATTGCAGGTGCCGGGCGACGTCACCGTGACAACGCAGGTGATGGCGCAACCAGACCCTAATCTGGCAGATCGTGTGATTGCATCGCTGTCGGACGGCACGCCGCTGGTGACGCGCAAGGCGCTGGGCCTGGGGCAGGTGGTATTGTTCCATGTCACTGCCGACGCAGAATGGTCCAGCCTGCCGCTGTCCGGCCTGTTTGTCGAGATGCTGGATCGTCTGGCAGTGGCTTCGGCGGCAAAATCCCGACAGGTGTCGCAGCTTCAGGGCACCACATGGGAACCGATACAGGTCATGGACGGGTTCGGAACATTGACAGATGCCGGCAATCTGGCTGGCGTCGACGGCGTCGAGCTGGTCTCGGGCCAGATTGGGCCCGCGCTGAGACCGGGCTTGTATGAAAGCGGCAAGCAGAAACTGGCGCTGAACGTATTGTCCGAGGATGCGGTGCTCAGCCCGGCGGTCTGGCCATCGGATGTTCCGATCAAGGGGCAGGAAATCAGCACCGAGACGCCGATTGGCGGCATTCTTCTCAGCCTTGCTCTGGTGCTGTTGACGATTGACGTGATCGCGTCGCTTGCCTTGTCCGGGCGGTTGGGATTGGCCAAAGCTGCCGCCACAGTGCTGGGCATCGCGCTTGTGGTGCCTGAGGCACAGGCCCAGACCCCGGATGAGACGGATTTTGCGCTGAATGCCACGCATGAGCTGGTTCTGGCGCATGTTCTGACCGGCAACGCGCAAATCGACAACGTCGCCGAGGCCGGTATGCGCGGTCTCGCTCAAACGTTGTATTACCGCACATCGGTCGAACCGGCGGACCCAATTGGTGTGGATCTGGAGCGCGATGAACTCGCGTTCTTTCCGCTACTCTATTGGCCGATCACACCTGAACAACCGCAGCCATCCGCCGAAGCTTATGCCCGGCTGAACGCCTATTTACGGTCCGGCGGCATGATCCTGTTCGACACGCGGGATTCGGATGTTGCCCGGTTTGGGGCTTCCAGTCCGAATGGTCGCAAGCTGCAGCAACTGGCGGCTCCGTTGAATATCCCCTCGTTAGAGCCGATACCACGGGACCACGTGCTGACCCGAACCTTCTATCTGTTGCAGGATTTCCCCGGTCGCTATGGCGGCACGGATGTCTGGGTCGAGGCCGCTCCGCCTGATGCCGAACAGATCGAGGGGATGCCCTTCCGTAACCTCAACGACAATGTCACGCCGGTTGTCATCGGCGGCAACGACTGGGCCGGAGCGTGGGCCGTAGATCGCAATGGACAAGCCTTGTTGCCGGTGGGGCGCGGTTACGCCGGTGAGCGTCAGCGCGAGCTGGCCAACCGGTTCGGCGTCAATCTGGTGATGCATGTGCTGACCGGGAATTACAAATCTGATCAGGTCCATGTGCCTGCTTTGCTGGACAGGTTGGGCCAATGACCGGAACCGTCATCTTTGATCCTTTGATCCCCTGGCCTGTTCTGGCGGCGGTTGCGGCAATCGCTGTCGCGGGCGTGGGTCTGGCGCTGTGGCGCGGCCTGTCCGGCTGGGCCCTGCGCGGATTGGCGGCCCTCGTGGTGATCGCGGCCTTGTCCGGGCCGGTCTATCAGGTCGAGGATCGTGCGCCGTTGACAGACATCGTTTTGATGATCGAAGACGAAAGCGCCAGTCAGACCCTGTCAGACCGCGCGGAACAGACGAAACAGGCCGCTGATGATCTGGCGGCTGAGATCGAGTCCCGCGACAATATAGAGCTGCGCCGGATCAAGGTGGGTGATGGTGACGGCGATGAAGGCACGCAGGTCATGGCCGCGCTGAACGAGGCGCTTGCGGAGGAACCACGGGCGCGGATCGCGGGCATTCTGGTTGTCTCGGATGGCATCGTGCATGATGTCGATCAGGCCCCTGATCTTCCTGCGCCGATGCATCTGCTGCAGACCGGCCGCGCGGCAGATTGGGATCGTCGTCTGATCGTGCGCAACGCGCCTGCATTTGCCATCATCGGAGAACCCGTTACGTTGACTTTGCGTGTCGAAGACAGCGGTGCCGCGCCTGTCGGAGTGGCCTCGGCCCCGCTCGAGATTTCCGTTGATGGCAGCGAGCCGGACCAGTTCACTATCCCCATCGGGGTGGATGTCGAGCTGCCGATCACGCTGCCGCATGGCGGGCGCAACGTTCTTCAGTTCACCGTACCCGAAGCCGATGGCGAATTGACGGACCGCAACAATACGGCCCTGATCCAGATGAATGGCGTGCGGGATCGTTTGCGGGTTTTGCTGGTCTCGGGCGAGCCGCATCCCGGTGGACGCACATGGCGCAACTTGTTGAAATCCGACAGTTCGGTCGATCTGGTGCATTTCACCATCCTGCGGCCTCCGGAAAAGCAGGATGGCGTGCCGGTGGACGAGTTGTCACTGATTGCATTCCCGACCCGAGAACTGTTTCTGGAAAAGATCAACGATTTCGATCTGATCATTTTCGACCGCTATAAGCGGCGTGGCATTCTGCCAGCTATCTATCTGGACAACGTCACCAACTATATCAATGACGGCGGTGCGGTGTTGATCGCTGCCGGGCCAGATTTCGCAACTGCTGACAGCATCTTTCGTTCGCCGCTAGGCCCGATTCTGCCCGCACAACCCACCGCGCGGGTGATCGAGGAACGCTATACCCCGATGGTCACCGATCTTGGGCATCGACACCCTGTCACGACCAGCCTTGGTGATTCAGAAGACTGGGGGGCATGGCTACGGCAGATCGATGTCAATCAGCGCACGGGTGAGCTGCTGATGACCGGCGTAGATGAACGACCGTTGCTTTTACTGGACCGCGTGGGCGAGGGACGCGTTGCGCTGCTTGCGTCGGATCACGCCTGGCTCTGGAGTCGCGGATTTGAGGGCGGCGGCCCGCAGCTGGAATTGTTGCGAAGATTGGCGCATTGGATGATGAAAGAGCCTGAACTGGAAGAAGAGGCCCTGTGGGCCGAGGCCAATGGGCAGGTCATGCGTATTATCCGCCAGACTCTGGAAGACGAAGTCGGCCCGGTTACCATCACAAGGCCAAATGGCGAAACGCTTGAAATGACGCTAGACGAGGTATCTCCGGGTCGGTTCGAAACGCAATATGTCGGTCCCGAGATCGGCCTCTATCGTTTGCAGGAAGGGGACCATATGGCAGTGATCGGGCTGGGCCCCGCTGCCCCGAAAGAGTTCGAGCGCACCATCGCGACAGGCGACATTCTGGACCCGGTTCTGGCCGGGTTGCGCGGCGGCGTAATACGGGTGGAAGACGGTTTGCCGTCTATCCGGAACGTGCGTGCCGGACGCCCGGCGGCGGGACGGGGATGGATCGGCCTGACCCCGCGCGACGCTTATGAGACACGTGACGTTACGCAGGCCGGACTATTGCCGCCCTGGATTGTTCTGCTGTTGGCTGGCGGGTTCCTTCTGGGTGGGTGGCTGCGGGAAGGCCGTCGCTAGCTTATTCAAACACCACGCTGACTGTCGGATTGCCGGGTAAGCCGTCATAAGTCACCTTTGCGCTGCCCTTGCCCTTGGCTGGTGGTACAAGCGGTCCGAAGGACCCGACCGAAACCAAATCTCCGGCTTCCAATGTCACGCTTTTGGACATCAGCCAAAGCACGGCATTCGCCGGGTGGCCAAGAACGGCGGTGCCCGGAGCCTCGGCCAGCACGGTGCCATCTGCGGCGCTAAGCGTGACGACCATACCGGCCAAAGCCTCTGACATCTCAGCCGCATCCGATACAGCGATCTCCGAGCCTAACACGCCCAGTTTTGGTGCAACTCCGATTGCGGTCAGGGTCACCGGCGTGATTGGTTCACCCTCGGCGAGGGTCAGGTCGGGCAGCTCGATGAACGGTCGGATCGCCGAGACGTTCTGCAGAACCTCCTCGGGCGTTTCGGCCTCGTTGATTTGCGCGTCCCCAACGACAAGCACCAGATCAGCTTCGAAAACCGGGCGCGCGCCCCAATTGAGCGGAACAGTCGCGCCATCCTCGAGCATCATATCGCGATAGAGGATGCCTTGTACCGGTTCCGAGGCGCCAAACCGGTCCTGCGCCGGGGCACTGGTCAGTCCGGCCTTGTAGCCAATCACCGGTCCCATATGGGGCTCCAACGCGCGCACCAGCTTGGCCTGAGAACACAACGCATCTTCCATTGTGCCCCCTGCCGAAACGGCAATGGTGGGCGTATTGCTCAAATAGTCTTGCACGAATGTCTCAATGTCACCGTCCGACGCACACCCTGCCTGAGCCGCACCCGACAGCCAGAAAACTCCATAAGTTACTGAGATATAACTCCTAAAACCCATGATATCGCTCCTATGTCCCCAGAGTCTGACACGCCTGCCGACCACGTGGCAACGGTTTAAGCACTTTTTCACGCTCTGCAGGGATGTTGAGTCCGACACGGGCCGGGATCACCAAAGATGAGTCTTGCGGAAAAACTTGCACAGGAGCGACGGGCACGGCTGGCAGCTGAACGGTTGCTTGAGCTGAAACAGGCAGAGCTTTCTGCGGCCAATCGTAAACTGGGTCATCATGCGATTGCATTGACTCGACGCATCGACCAGACGCAGGCCGAAGTTGCGACCGTTCGGGATGAAAACGAAAAGGTCAAATCCGATCTTACGGTGGCCAATGCAAAAATCGAAGTGGCCGAACGTCGGCTTTGGCATTCCATCCAAACCATTCAGGACGGCTTTGCTTTCTTTGATGAAAACAGCACTCTGATTGGTGCAAATACCGCCTATCTGAGTGTGTTTGATGGCATGCAAGAGGTTGCGCCCGGAATCGCCTATGCCCAGATCCTGGATATCCTGACACGTGAGGGCATCGTTGATATCGGTGCCGAGGCGGCACCAGACTGGTGCGTTCGAATGCAGCGCAGGTGGGTTCAGCCCAATCCCGAACCGGTGGTGATCCAGCTATGGAATGGCCAGTATATCAGACTGATTGATCAGCGGGGACAGGGCGGCGATGTGGTCAGTCTTGCGCTGAATATCACCGAGTCCGTCCGGCATGAGGCGGAATTGCAAGCCGCACGAGAGCGAGCGGAGGCTGCAAACCGCGCCAAATCCGCATTTCTGGCCAATATGAGTCACGAAATTCGCACACCGATGAATGGCATTGTCGGCATGACCGAACTGTTGACCGAAACGCCTTTGGGCGATGAACAACAGCTTTACGTCAACACGATCCGCAACTCGGGCGAGGCGCTGCTGGTCATCATCAACGACGTTCTGGACTATTCCAAGATCGAAGCTGACAAGCTGACCCTGCACCCCGAACAGTTCGATTTAGAGCGGTGTATTCTTGAGGTGGCAATGCTGTTGCAGCCCAGCGTGCGCGACAAGGGGCTGACCCTGCTGGTGGATTACGACCTTTTTCTGCCCACCTTGTTTATCGGTGACCCCGGTCGCGTACGGCAGATCCTGACAAATCTGGTGGGCAATGCGATCAAGTTCACCGCAGATGGCCACGTTCTGATCCGAGTGACTGGCGTGCCAGATTCGGAAGGCGAGAACTGCGATGTTCACGTGGCCATCGAAGATACCGGCATCGGTATCGAAGACGACAAGATCGCGCATATTTTCGGCGAATTCAATCAGGTCGAGGATCAGCAAAACCGACAATTCGAGGGCACCGGGCTCGGTTTGGCGATCACCAAACGTCTGATTACGATGATGGGCGGCACTGTCTGGGTCGAAAGCGCGCTGGGCGAAGGATCGTGTTTCGGGTTTCGCATGACTCTGCCCACCGCGGAAGGCCCACAGCCCGAACCACCTGATCTTGCAGAACGATTGCGGCATGTTCTGATCGTCGAAGATCTGGCAGTCAATCGCGCCATCCTGGCCAAGCAGTTGGGCCGGTTGGGATCACGCGCGTCGGTCTGCGCGACGGGGACCGAAGCGCTGGCCCTCGTCGACCCAAGCGTCGATCTGATCCTCTGCGATCATGACCTGCCGGACATGGACGGGCTCGAGCTTGCGACCACCCTGCGAGACCAAGGATGGGGGGATCTGCCGATTGTGGTTATGTCCGCTAATCCTGGCGTCATCCACACCGACCCGGCCCATCGTTTGATCGAAGGTGTTCTGCAAAAGCCCATCCCCCGCGCCGAGCTTTATTCCCGACTGCTGGCCCTGGGCGCACCCGGTTTCAAACCCACCAAGTTTGATGCATGCGCGATCAAGCCCGACAAACCGTCGCTATGCCTTGAAGACCAAAGGAGGATGCGCGTCCTCGCCGCCGAGGACAATCGAACAAACCAGTTAATCCTGAAGAAAATGACCAAGGATCTGGAAATTGAACTGAGGTTTGTTTCTAACGGGCTGGAAGCCGTCGAGGCACATGTCGAATTTGATCCTGACCTGATCTTCATGGACATCTCCATGCCCAAGATGGACGGAAAAGAGGCAACAAGCGAAATTCGCCGCCGCGAAATTGGAACCGACCGCCACGTCCCCATCGTGGCGTTGACTGCGCATGCCATGGCCGGGGATGATCAGGGCATTTTGGCCGCCGGATTGGATCACTACCTGACCAAACCCCTGCACAAAGCGCTGATCCACAGAATGATCCTGCAGCACTGCCCGGATAACGTGCGACAAGTCACAAAACCGGCTGAGCTTGCCCCCTGAACCGAAGCACCACCACCAACCGTTTCGTCAGGGCTTCCCATTCATCTGGCCAAAAATATCCCGGGGAGCGCGAGGGGCTGGCCCCTCGCTCTGGCCCTCGCCAAAATCCACAAGGTTGACCGCGTCTAAGCGCTATATGGGCGCACAAACACCGGCTTATCGCTCTCAGACAGGTCAGGACGATAGGCATAGTCCCCGGTGTCAAACTCCAGCAAACCCGCCGGATCGGTCAACCGGCGCTGAATGACATAGCGGGCCATTGCGCCGCGCGCTTTCTTGGCAAAGAAGCTCACGATTTTTGGCGTCCCGCCCTTGTCTTCCATAAACACCGGCGTGATCACGCGCAGCTTCAACGCCTTGAGATCAACCGCGCCGAAATATTCCTGACTGGCACAGTTGACCAATATGTTCGAGCCAACCTCGTCCGCCTGCGCGTTCAGCGCTTTGCTCAGCTGGTCGCGCCAGTATTCATACAGGTTCTTACCGCGACGGGTCTTCAACCTGCTGCCCATCTCCAGCCGGTAGGGTTGGATCGCATCCAACGGGCGCAGCACACCATACAGTCCTGACAAAATACGAAGATGATCCTGCGCCCAGCCCATCTCATCTGCATCCAGCGAAGCAGCCTCAAGCCCCTGATAAGTGTCGCCTGCAAAGGCCAACGCGGCGGGACGTGTGGCCTCGACCGAAGGCGCATCCGAGAACGCGCGATACCGGTCGCGGTTCAGGCGCGCCAGATCGTCACTCAGATCCATCAGCTTTTTCAGATCACCGAGCGTCAGGTTGCGGGCGGTTTTCGACAGCCGGATGGCGTCATCCTGAAAATCGGGTTGCGTAACATCAACATGGCGCTCGGCCCAGTCCAGCCTTTTGGCCGGGGAAATCACTACCAGCATATCCGCCCTCGTTTCTTGCCTGATAGGCCGTATCTAGCCCGCTTGCCGCAGCACGTCCAGAAAGGCGGCGCCAAACCTTTCGTGACGACGGTCGCCCAGAACCTGTTCCATCCCGCGCGGATCTTCCGGTCGCAGCTGCGCGACCTTGGCCAGTTGCGAGGCCGAGCAGCTAAGCGGTTTGTCGATCCCCTCGGGCCCGCGCGACAGTTGCGATTGAACCTCAAGCAGCTGGTCGTAAATCTCGCCCTGCTCACGACCGGCCAGCTTACGGCGGGCGGGGTGCAGGGCCTCGGCCTCTCCGGCGATCACCTCAAGGAAGGTGTCGCCATAGCGTTCCAGCTTTTTCGCACCGACCCCACCGATCCGGGCCATATCGTCCAGCGTCATCGGGCGTTTCTCGGCCATTTCAATCAGGGTGCGATCGGGGAAGATGACATAGGCCGGAACGCGCTGCGTCTCCGCCAGCGCGCGGCGTTTGGCTTTGAGCGCGCTCAGCAGCGGCGCGTCCTCTTCGGCCACCATCGCCTTGACCGCAGGGCGGCGGGTGGCTTTGCGGATCGTGTCCTTGCGCAGTTGGATCTGCGCCTCGCCCTTCAGGATCGGCTTGGCGGCCTCGGTCATGCGCAGCGCGCCGTGGCGGTCGGGATCGGGGCGGACCAGATCGTGACCCATCATCTGCCGGAAAATCGCCTGCCATTGCGCACGTGACCAGTCCTTGCCGATACCGTAGGTGGACAGAGCGTCATGACGCCGTGCGCGGATTTTGTCGGTTTCGTTCGCCAACAGGATGTCGATCAGGTGCCCCGCGCCGAACCACTCCTCGGTGCGCAGGATCGCGGACAGGGCCATGCGAACGGGCGTCGTGCCGTCGAACACTTCGGGCGGGCTGTCGCAGAGGTCACATTTACCACAAGGCTCGGCCTGTTCGCCGAAATAGCCCAGCAGGTTCTGGCGGCGACAGGCCAGCGCTTCGGCCAACCCCAACAGCGCGTTCAGCCGCGCATGATCGGCCATACGGCGTTCGGGCGGGGCAAGGCCTTCGTCAATCTGAGACCGGCGCAGCCGGATGTCATCGGGGCCGAAAAGGGTGAGGGTTTCGGCAGGGCCTCCATCGCGGCCCGCACGGCCGATTTCCTGATAATACGCCTCGATGGATTTCGGCAGGTCCGCATGGGCGACCCAGCGGATATCGGGCTTGTCGATGCCCATGCCGAAGGCAACGGTGGCGACCACGATCAGGCCATCCTCGCGCGCAAAGCGGGTTTCGACAATGCGCCGGTCTTCGGGGTCCATGCCGCCGTGATAGTGGCAGGCAGAATGTCCTTCGGCACGCAGGGCCTGCGCCAGCACCTCAGTCTTGTTGCGGGTGCCGCAATAAACGATGCCGGATTGACCCTTACGCGCACTGGCAAAGTCGAGGATTTGTTTGCGGGGGCCATCCTTGGCGGCAAAGGTCAGATGGATATTAGGACGGTCGAACCCCCGCAGGAATTTCCGGGGTTCGGAACCGTCGAACAGTTTCTGAACGATCTCGTCCTGCGTTTCGGCGTCTGCCGTCGCCGTAAACGCCGCCAGAGGCACATTCAACGCACGCCGCAACTCTCCGATCCGCAGGTAATCGGGGCGGAAGTCATGGCCCCATTGGCTGACGCAATGCGCCTCGTCCACCGCGATCAGGCTGACATTGATCCGGCGCAGCATTCCCAAGGCGGATCCGGCGGCCAGCCGTTCGGGGGCCATGTAAAGCAATTTCAGCCGCCCGGCCTCCAGCGCCTCCCACACCGCATCGGTTTCTTCGGGGGTGTTGCCCGAGGTCAGCGCCCCGGCCTCAACGCCCGCTTCCTGCAGCCCGCGCACCTGATCGCGCATCAGGGCGATCAGAGGTGAAATGACCACTGTCACTCCGTCGCGCAGCAGCGCGGGCAATTGAAAACAAAGGGATTTACCGCCACCCGTCGGCATGATCGCCAGCACGTTTTCACCCACCGTCACGGCATCGACAATCTCCTCCTGCCCGGGGCGGAAGGTGTCGAATCCAAAGACGTCTCGCAACAAGGGTGCGGAGTCGAACATGCTTGGGATGGCCCTGTATTAAGGTTTATCTGCTCTTAAGACAGGACCATCACATACTAAGATTCGGTGAACAAGAGGTCAGTAGAAGAACGCGGCATTGTTCGCCAGAATAATGCGCAGCGCAAAGACGCCCAGCAGCACTATCAGTGGGGCCAGATCAAGCCCGCCCATGGGCGGCAACACACGCCGGATCGGTCCGTACATTGGCTCTAACAGCCGGTTCAACCCATACCAAATCTGTGCGACAACCTGCTGATGCAGGTTCAGCACCTGAAAGTTGATCAGCCAACTCATGATTACGTGGGCGATAATCACGAACCAAACGACGCTCAGCAGCATTTGCAGGATTTCATATAGGGACTGCATGGGTACTCCGTTCTTCGATTGCCCTGAGACCTAAGCGCCGGGACGGCAAAGAGCAAGTGGGGTGCACTCAACGCTTGCGCATCTGCTGAAAGCCCCGTCTTATGAATGCAACAAAAACAGGGGCAGAGATGGCCGAGATTTCCAAGCGCAAGCGCATTTGGGGCTGGTGGTTTTTTGACTGGGCCAGTCAGCCGTTCCATACATTGCTGGTGACTTTTGTCTTTGGCCCCTTCTTCGCGGGAGTTGCGGCGCAGTATTACGCGAATACCGGATTAGACACTGATGCGGCGGCGGCGCAGGCGCAGACGGTCTGGGCGAACTGCCTGACCATCACCGGGCTGATCATCGCGTTCGGGGCGCCCTTGCTGGGCGCGATGGCGGATGTCTCGGGGCGGCGCATTCCGTGGATTTTTGGCTTTTCGGTCATGTACGCGGTGGGTTCAGCCGCACTGTGGTACACGCTGCCTGATGGTTCGAATATGTGGTTGATGCTGTCGGCCTTCGGGTTGGGCTTTGTGGGCGCGGAATATGCGCTGATCTTCATCAATTCTCAGCTGCCCGATCTGGGGGATGATGATGAGGTGGGTGAGATATCGGGGTCCGGTTTTGCCTTTGGCTATTTCGGCGGCCTGATCTCACTTGCAATCATGCTGACGCTGTTTGTGGAACAGCCCAACGGCAAGACACTAATCGGGATTGCGCCGATCCTTGGGCTGGATGCCGCCGCGCAAGAGGGCACACGCTTTGTCGGGCCGTTTACGGCGGGTTGGTTCATCCTGTTCATGGTGCCGTATTTCCTGTGGGTGAGGGATGACCCGGACACCCAGAAACAGGGCAGTGTCGGGGAGGCGCTGCAGCTATTGGGCAAATCCATCGCCGCGTTGCGCCACCGGGTCAGTCTTGCGACCTATCTTGGCTCGTCCATGTTCTACCGCGATGCGCTGAACGGGCTTTACAGCTTTGGTGGTGTATACGCGCGTCTGGTGCTGGAATGGGACCTGATCAAGATCGGCGTCTTCGGGATCGTCAGTGTTCTGGCTTCGGCCATCTTTGCGTGGATTGGCGGCAAGATGGATCGGAAATACGGCCCTAAACCAGTGATTTTGGTCGCAATCTGGGTGTTGATTTTCGTTTGCCTCACCGTGGTGTCGATGGATCGGACGCAGGTCTATGGTATCGCGCTGCCCGAAGGCTCAAACCTGCCGGATTTGGTGTTCTTCGGCTGCGGCGTGCTGATCGGCGGGATGGGCGGGGTTCTGCAATCCGCCAGCCGTTCGATGATGGTGCGCCATACCGATCCCGCGACCCCGGTCGAGAGCTTTGGTCTGTACGGCCTGTCGGGCCGGGCCACCGCCTTCGCCGCGCCGTTGCTGATCGGGATTGCAACAACCATGACCGGCAGCGCAAGACTAGGGGTGTCACCGATCATTGGGTTGTTTATTCTGGGTCTATTCCTGATGCGCTGGGTGAAACCGGAAGGGGATCAGAGCAGATGATTTTATTACGTTTTTTGGCCGTTCTGGTAGCTTTGACACTTGCAGGCACGGCGGGGGCTCAACCCTTGGCCAAGCAGCTTTTCGGGGCACAGAAGGTTGGGTCGCAGCAAAAATCAGCCGCGTTCGGCAGTTATTCGCGCGGCTGCGCTGCCGGGTCGGTGCAACTGCCCGAGACGGGGCCCACATGGCAGGCCATGCGCCTGTCGCGCAACCGCAACTGGGGGCATCCGCAGGCGATCGACTATGTGCAGAACCTTAGCCGGTTTGCGGCCAAACAGCCGGGGTGGAATGGTCTCTATATCGGAGATATCAGCCAGCCGCGGGGCGGGCCGATGACCTCGGGGCACCGCTCGCATCAACTGGGGCTGGACATCGACATCTGGATGCTGCCCGGAGATAACATGCGCCTCAGCCGCAAGGCGCGCGAGAATATCTCGTCGATTTCCCTGCGCCGCGCCAACGGGGCCTATGTGAACGGCAATTGGACCAAACAACACCATGCGGTGCTGCGCGAGGCGGCCAAGGACAAGCGCGTGGCGCGGATCTTCGTTTTCCCCGGGGCCAAGGTTCAGATGTGCAACGATGAAAAGGGCAACCGGGCGTATTTGCGCAAGATCAGGCCGTGGTGGGGGCATCACTATCATTTTCATGTGCGACTGAATTGCCCGAAAGGGTCGCGCGGCTGCGTCAACCAGGACCCGCCACCCAAGGGCGATGGCTGTGCAGAGGCGCAGCAATGGGTGCAGAATATCCTCAACCCGCCGCCACCCGACCCGAACGCGCCTCCACCCAAGAAACGCCGCGAATACCGTTTGGCCGATCTGCCCCAGCAATGCGCCGCCGTTCTGCAGTCCAACTGATCGCGGCACTGCTGCTGGCCGGTCCCGTCGCCGCGATGGAGGTCAAAACGGCGACGCATCTGGGCAGTTTCACATGGCGCTCGGGTGTGGATGGGTTCGGCGGATTCTCTGCGCTCCATATCTCGGAGGAAGGCACGCGGATCATTGCGCTCAGCGACCGGGCTCGGCTGGTCACGGCCGGGATTGAGCGCGCAGGTGATGAGATCACGGGCATCACGCTTCTTGACCAGTGGCCGGTTTTGTCCAGCAGCGGGCGCTTATTGCCGGGATATGTGGGCGATTCCGAAGGGATCGCGATGGCACCACATGGCGGGCTTTACATCTCTTTCGAGGGTATTCACCGGGTGGCCTACTATGCCGCACCCGATGCGCCTGCGCGCGTTCTTCCGCGTCCGGATGCGTTCAAGAGCTTGGATGGAAACGGGTCCTTTGAAGCGCTGGCCATTGACACGAAGGGGCGACTTTACACGCTGACCGAAAAGAACCGCACGGTACAGGGTGATATCCCGGTTTACCGCTGGGACGGTGCGCGTTGGTCGACGCCGTTTATACTGCCACCTAGGGGTAAGTTTCTGCCTGTTGCCGCCGATTTCGGACCGGATGGGCGGCTTTACCTGCTAGAGCGCGCCGTGTCGCTGACCGGTTTCCGGTCCCGCCTGCGCCGCTGGCAGATTACTGGCGATGTGCCCAGCTCTGAAGAGATTCTGTTCGAAACCACCACCGGCACACATGACAACCTCGAAGGTCTGTCGATCTGGCGCGATGATCAGAACCGCCTGCGTGCCACAATGATTTCGGACGACAACTTTCTGAGCTTGCAGCGCACCGAACTGGTGGAATATCTGCTGCCCGATTGACAGGGCGCGGCCAAGGGTCTAAACGCACGGCTTGCCTTGGGACGGTCCTGGGGCCAAGTCGCCGCTACCTTGTCAAAACGGGCATCTGAACATGCAACGCTCTTATATTCCCGGCATCATTGCCATGGCCGCCATTGTTGTGGCCTCAAACATTCTGGTCCAGTTTCTGATCTTTGACGGGCTGTTGACCTGGGGTGCTTTCACCTATCCGCTGGCCTTTCTGGTCACCGACATTATGAACCGCGTCTATGGCGTCGCCACGGCCCGCAAGGTCGTGTTCGCAGGCTTTATCACCGGCATCATCTGCTCGCTGATTGGCAGCCAGATCATGCTGCAGGGCGACGGTTTCACCTATGCCGCTGTACCGCTGCGGATCGCTGTCGCGTCGGGAACCGCCTTCCTGATCGCGCAGCTGACCGATGTCACCGTATTCAACGCCATGCGCGGTGGCCGCTGGTGGCGCGCGCCGCTGGTTTCGACTCTGGTCGGATCGGCGCTGGACACCGCGATCTTCTTCACTCTGGCCTTTTCGGCCTCGGTTACCTTCTTCGGTGCCAATGCGGACGCCGCGATCAACTGGGCGTGGGAGCCTGTGCCCTTCATGCTGTCCGGCCCAATGGCCCCGTTGTGGGTGACGCTGGCCTTTGCCGACTGGCTGGTGAAACTGTCGCTGGCTTTGATCGCCCTGATCCCGTTCAAGGTGATCGTTGCCCGCCTGACCGCGGCGCAGCCTGCGTAAAAAAACATTTGGAGATTGGCACAACTTGTGGCACGCTTCTTTTCAACCGCAACAGATAGAAAAGGAGGTGATCCAGTGTCGAGAAAGAGATTGGAGAGAGGTGTCGGAACAACCGGGGGGATCGCCTGCTAGGGCAGCCCTTGGTGGGGCGCTCGCCCCGGCTGGTCGTTTGATCTAACCGACCCGACCTCCTGAACTTTCGAAGGGCCGTCCCGCCGGGGGCGGCCCTTTCTGTTTCCGCAGGGCCCTAGTAAGGTCGCCCTATGTTGCACATCACCGACGATATCATCCTGCAGGATTGGGAAATGACCGAGAGCTTTGTGCGCTCCTCCGGTCCTGGCGGGCAGAACGTCAACAAGGTCTCCACGGCGGTTGAGCT
Organism: Ruegeria sp. K11; assembly: GCF_056531905.1. NCBI lineage: Bacteria > Pseudomonadati > Pseudomonadota > Alphaproteobacteria > Rhodobacterales > Roseobacteraceae > Ruegeria > Ruegeria sp. K11. The sequence goes on along the minus strand of NZ_JBQFMP010000008.1, from coordinate 242,341 downwards.
GCGGTTCGAGGCCGCGCGGTCTCCGTCGTTGCCTGATCCCGTCAAGAACAGGCTGAAACGTCTGGCCGGTCGCCGCTGGACCAAAGATGGCGCGATCATCATCCAATGCGAGGAAACCCGGTCGCAGGCCCGCAACCGAGAGATTGCCCGCGCCCGTCTGGTCGAACTGATCACCCGCGCTCTGGTCAAACCCAAGCGCCGGATCGCCACCAAACCCACCTATGGCTCGGTCAAACGGCGGCTTGCGGCCAAAAAGGCGCGCGGGGACGTCAAGGCGCTGCGGGGGAAAGTCTCGGAAGAATAATCTGGTAACTTCGCACGGCCTTGCTAGTCTTACCCCGGCAACGGAGAGCAAGATCATGAGGTTAGAGGGCAAAACCGCAATCGTCACCGGCGGCGCGTCCGGCTTTGGCGCAGGCATTGTGCAGAAATTCCTGACCGAAGGCGCCCGCGTGATGATCGCCGACATCAACGGCGCCGCCGCACAAGACATGGCCGCGCAGCTGGGGCCGAACGCCATGGCGCAGCAAGTGGATGTGGGCGACGGAATCTCCGTGCAGGCGATGGCCGACGCAGCCCATACCGCCTATGGCCAGCTCGACATTCTGGTCAATAATGCGGGCGTTACCCATCTGCCGACCCCGCTGGAAGACGTCAGCGAGGACGATTTCGACCGCGTCGTCACCGTGAACATGAAATCCGTCTACCTGACCGCCCGCGCCTTTGTCCCGCACATGAAAGCGCACGGCGCAGGCGCGATCCTCAACGTGGCGTCAACCGCCGGATTGTCCCCACGCCCGAACCTGAACTGGTACAACGCCTCTAAAGGCTGGATGATCACTGCAACCAAAACCATGGCCGTCGAACTCGCGCCGTCCGGCGTACGCGTAAACGCAATCTGCCCCGTCGCCGGAGAAACCCCGCTACTGAAGTCCTTCATGGGCGAAGACACGCCCGAAATGCGGGCCAAATTCCTGTCGACCATCCCCATAGGTCGCTTCTCGACCCCCGAAGATATGGCCAACGCTGCCTGTTTCCTCTGCTCGGACGAGGCCAGCATGATCACAGGCACCGCCCTCGAAGTGGACGGAGGCCGATGCATCTGACCCGCCCCTTCATCTTTTCACAAATACTCTCGCCGGAGGCAGCGTGCGTCAGCGCGCTCCCCTGCCAACGTCCGCACCCGCGATGACCCCCGGACCCAGAAACCTGATCACCGATGTCCCCGGCCTCAAAGTTGGGAACGCACAGGACGACCGGCTTAAATCCGGAGCTACGGTGCTGACAGCAGATCAGCCCTTTACCGCCTCGGTTCATGTGATGGGCGGTGCCCCGGGTACGCGTGAGACCGATCTGCTGGCCCCCGACAAATCCGTGGACCGCGTCGATGCGATTGCACTGTCTGGTGGATCTGCCTTCGGGCTGGACGCCTGCTCGGGCGTGTCGGACGCTATGAGAGGTGAGGGGCGCGGGTTCCAGGTGGGCTCGGCTATCGTTCCCATCGTTCCGGGCGCGATTCTGTTTGATCTGCTCAATGGCGGTGACAAGGGCTGGGCCGAAAACCCCTATCGCGCCCTCGGCAAGGCGGCCTACCTTGCGGCCTCACAGCAATTTGAACTGGGCACGGCCGGCGCCGGAACCGGAGCTTTGGCGGCCATGCACAAGGGCGGGCTGGGCTCGGCATCACTGGTTCTGGAGGATGGTATCACCGTGGGCGCTCTGGTCGCGGCCAACCCGCTGGGTAGCGTGACAACGCCGGGCGACCGCCATTTCTGGGCCGCCCCATTCGAAATCGATGCCGAGTTCGGCGGTCTGGGTCCAAATCCGGAAGCAGGTTTGGGCCGGGTCCACAACAGCCGCAAAGCGAAGGCCATGCACGGGGGCCCACCAGACCGCGCAAATACCACGATTGCCATTGTCGCCACCGATGCAGCGCTGTCGAAACCGCAATGCCAGCGGCTGGCCATGGCCGCCCATGACGGTATCGCGCGCGCGATCGTCCCGGCACATACGCCTGGTGACGGTGACCTTGTCTTTGGCGTCAGCACAGGCGCGCGGACGACCGCGCCGGACATGCTCGGAATGATTGGCCATGCCGCGTCGCTGTGTCTTGCGCGGGCGATAGCGCGCGCCGTCTTTCTGGCCAAGCCGAGCCCGGGCGACATCCTGCCCTGCTGGTCGCAGCTACATGACTTAGGTTAAGGACGACCAAAGTCGGGCTGTGACACAGTGCCCTCGCGCGGCAATCTGCGCGTTGACTCTCGGCTGCGCCAGCGATCCATTCGGTGCAGCCAATTCCTATCGGAGCAAAAGCTATGAATCGTATTCTTGCCACTGCAATTGCCGGTCTGCTGGCCCTTCCCGCGTATGCGGAAGGTGACGCCGAGGCTGGCAAGAAGGCATTCAACAAATGTAAATCCTGCCACCTGATCGCGGATCCCGCTGGTGAGGTCATCGTCAAGGGCGGCAAGACCGGCCCGAACCTCTATGGTATCGCGGGCCGTACCGCCGGAACCGTCGAAGGGTTCAAATATGGCGACAGCATCGTGGCTGCCGGTGAAAACGGTCTGGTCTGGGACGAAACCACATTCGCGGAATATGCGCAGGATCCAAAAGCCTTCCTGAAAACCTATCTGGATGACACGGCGGCCAAATCCAAGATGACCTTCAAGCTGAAAAAGGGTGCCGAAGACGTCTATGCCTACATCGTAAGCGTCTCGGGCGAATAACGCCCTCGGGAAAATCCTGTTGTCAGGTGCAAAAGGCCGCAGCCCCTGCGGCCTTTCGTGCGATTGATCATAGGGCCGATCAGCGCCACTTTGGTGGAAAACCGATGCTGTGACCCGGATCGGCATATCCGCAACAGGAGGAGACAGATGGGCATCATGATCCCGGCCTGGGTTGATGGCGAATTGACCCCTGTTGAAAAGCTGGAAGCGCATGAAAAAGGCCTGAAGCACAAAGCGGTCTCGGTCTTTGTCGTGCGCGGCACCGAGATTCTTTTGCAGCGCCGCGCGCTGGGCAAGTACCATACGCCCGGCCTGTGGGCGAATACCTGCTGTACCCATCCTGACTGGGGCGAAACACCGTCCGAATGCGCGGTACGCCGTCTGCGCGAAGAGCTTGGGATCACCGGGCTTTACCCCGAATACCGTCACCGGTTGGAGTATCACGCCGACGTCGGCAACAGCATGGTGGAACATGAGGTCGTGGATGTTTTCCTGACCCATGTGCGCGGCCCGCTGAAGATTGAACCCAACCCGGCCGAGGTCATGGAGATTCGCTGGATCGACTACCACGACCTGCTGGCCGAGGTTCAGCGTTACCCCGAACGGTTCACGCCATGGCTCAAAATCTATTTGCACAACCATGCGGACACGATTTTTGGTCCGGACCTGATTATCTCTGCCAAATCCTGACGCGCGCAGGCTTGCAAGGGCCGCACAGGGGGCCTAAATCAACGCGTCATGGCCAAGCAGAAGCAAAAGACAGACCCGAATTACAAAGTCATCGCCGAGAACAGGCGTGCCCGTTTCGATTACGCGATCGAAGACGATATCGAGTGCGGCATCGTACTGGAGGGGTCCGAGGTCAAATCCCTGCGCGCAGGCGGGTCGAACATTGCCGAAAGCTATGCCAGCGTTGATGACGGTGAGCTGTGGTTGATCAACAGCTATATCGCGCCCTATGAGCAGGCGAAGGTGTTCAAGCACGAAGAACGCCGCCGCCGCAAGTTGCTGGTGTCGCGCAAGGAGTTGTCAAACCTGTGGAACGCGACCCAGCGCAAGGGCATGACGCTGGTGCCGCTAGTTCTGTATTTCAACCACAAGGGTCGTGCGAAGCTGAAGATCGGCATCGCCAAGGGCAAGAAGCTACACGACAAGCGCGAGACGCAGGCCAAACGCGACTGGTCACGTCAAAAGCAGCGGCTGATGAAAGACCACAGCTAGGGCGCATTGCGTTTGATTTGAATCGAAATACGCTGCCTCTCCCTGCGGTCGAACGCGCATATCGATAGTCTGACCTCGGATAAACCGCAAAACGCCTAAAACGCCATGGTCGCCTGAACGGCCTTCCGCCAACGGGCGTAAGCGGTATCTCGATCCTGCTGGGACATTTCCGGCTCAAAACGGCGATCCAGCGCCCAGGTTTCCGAAAACTCTTGCTGTTGCGGATAGACCCCGGCTCGCATCCCGGCTAGCCATGCCGCGCCCAGAGCTGTGGTTTCCTGCATCACAGGACGGTCCACGGCTGCCCCAAGGATGTTGGACAGGCCCTGCATGGTCCAATCGGATGCGCTCATTCCGCCATCGACGCGTAAGATCACATTGGCGTCGGCGCCCCAGTCGCCTTGCATCGCCTGCCACAGATCGCGGGTCTGAAAGGCGATGCTTTCCAGCGTGGCGCGAGCGATTTCGGCCCGGCCTGAATTGCGTGTCAGCCCAAACATGGCGCCACGGCAATCCGGCCTCCAATAGGGTGCGCCAAGTCCGGTAAAGGCGGGCACCAGCACCACGTTCTGCGTCAGATCGGCCTGTGCGGCCAAGTCTCCGCTTTGCGGGGCCGCGTCGATGATCCTGAGCGCGTCGCGCAACCATTGCACGGCGGCTCCGGCAATAAAGATCGATCCCTCAAGCGCATAGGTCGTGTGCCCGTCCAACTGATAGGCGATTGTGGTCAACAGCCGGTTTCGCGACTCAACAGGTTTGTCGCCGGTATTCAGCAGCGCGAAACAGCCGGTGCCATAGGTGGACTTCATCATTCCAGGTTGGAAACAGGCCTGCCCGATCGTGGCGGCTTGTTGGTCTCCGGCCACGCCCAAAACCGGGATTTCACCCCCAAACAGTGTCGTATTGCCGAAATCCGAAGCGCAATCATTGACCTCTGGCAGCATGCTCAAGGGCACATCCAGAAGGTCGCAGATCTCGGGGCTCCATTCGCGCTTGTGAATGTCGAACAACAAGGTTCGGGCAGCGTTGGTGGCGTCGGTGACGTGCCTTTGTCCTTCGGTCAGGCGCCAGATCAGGAAACTGTCGATGGTCCCGAACAGCAACTCTCCGTTCTCGGCACGAGCGCGGGCCCCGGGGACGGTATCCAACAGCCACTTGACTTTTGTGCCGGAAAAGTAGGGATCCAGCAGCAAGCCGGTCTGGGCGGTCACGTCATCCTCGCATCCTGCCTGCTTGTACCGGGCGCAAATCTCGGCGGTGCGGCGGTCCTGCCAGACAATCGCATTGTGAATCGGTTCGCCCGTTTTGCGATCCCAGACAACGGTTGTTTCACGCTGGTTGGTGATACCAATGCCCGCGATCTGAGCCGGGGTGACACCGGTGCTGTCCATCACCTCGCGGCAAACACGCAGGACGCTGTTCCAGATCTCGCTCGCGTCATGCTCGACCCAGCCTTCTTGCGGGAAATACTGTGTGAACTCATGCTGCGCGGTGCCTGCACGCTGCATGTCTGCGTCGAACAAAATCGCCCGTGATGATGTAGTGCCCTGATCAATGGCAAGAATATAGGTCACGCCTGCGCCCCTCCCGTGTCGTTTTGCGGGACTTTAGCGCAAACAATGGCACGCGGACCAGAGCGTTCAGACAGGAATATTGTCGATCAGCCGCACCCCGTCGGCCCAGGCGGCGGCAAAAAGCCGAGCGGGGCGATCTGCATGGGTCAGAGGGTCGAGCGTTTCCGCACACCTCAGCTGGATATATTCAACCTGCGCAAATCCCGCAGCCAAAAGATCCGTTTCCGCTTGCCGGACCACGCTGGCAAACGGCGCACCCTGCCGCAGCGTCGCGGCCAAATTGGTCATGATCCGATACTTATGAGCGGCCACAGCCAGCCCCTCGGACGAAAGGCGCAGATTGCGCGAGGACATGGCCAGCCCCGAGGTTTCGCGGACCGTCGGGCAACCGATGACCTCGATGGGGATGTCCAGATCGCGCGCCATCCGGCGTACGATCATCAGTTGCTGATAGTCTTTTTCCCCGAAATAGGCTCTGTTTCCTTGTGTTTGCAAAAACAGCTTTGCCACCACAGTGGCGACACCATCAAAGTGCCCGGGACGAAACTCGCCCTCCATCACATTCGTCAGGCCAGCGACAGAGACTGTGGTGGCGAAACCTTGCGCATAGATTTCATCCGGGTCCGGCACGTAAATCGCGTCAACGCCATATGGTGCGAGTTTGGCCGCGTCCTCCAATTCCGTACGCGGGTAATTGGCAAGGTCTTCGGGGTTGTTGAATTGCTTGGGGTTTACAAAGATCGTGACAATGACGCGGTCCGTGCCTGCCTTTGCAGCCTCGACCAGCGATAGATGTCCCGGATGCAGTGCGCCCATGGTCGGGACAACACCGATCCGATCTCCGCCGCTGTGCCAGACTGTCGTCAGCGCCCGCAGATCCGCCAGTTGGCGCAGAATGGGCGCAGTCATGTCTTGAGCCCCTGCGCTGGGGCCTGATCCGAGAAAACGTGCTCATCAGCCGGGAACGCGCGCGCACGCACATCGGCGGCATATTCGGCAATGGCAGCCTCGGCTTGCGGGCCAAGTTCCGCGTATCGTTTGACGAATTTTGGCTTGAAGGCGGTGAAGAACCCCACCATGTCATCGACCACCAGAATTTGCCCGTCACACCCGGCTGAGGCTCCGATTCCGATGGTTGGAATTGCAATCTCTTCCGTGATCTGGTCGGCCAAACCCTGTGGTATTTTCTCTAACACGACGGAAAAAGCGCCTGCTTCGGTTACAGCGTGGGCATCAGCCAGAACGGATTCAGCTTGCGTGTCGCGACCCTGTACCTTGTAGCCCCCTAGAGTGTTGATCGATTGCGGTGTCAAACCGATATGGGCCATCACCGGGATGCCGCGTTTGACCAGAAATCGGATCGTCTCGGCCATCTCAACCCCGCCTTCCAGCTTGACGGCACCTGCGCCGGTTTCCGCCATCAGACGGGCCGCGTTGCGAAAGGCATCTGCCGGGGTATGTTCATAGCTGGCGAAGGGCATATCGATCACCATCATCGCCTTCTGCAACCCGCGCGCCACCGCCTGCCCGTGCAGGATCATCATTTCCATCGTGACACCAAGAGTCGACTCCAACCCATGTAGCACCATGCCTACGCTGTCACCAACCAGAACAAAATCGCAATGATCATCCATCAGCCGTGCCATCGGGGTGGTATACGCAGTCAGGCTGACCAGCGGCTGGCCGCCCTTGCGAGCGCGGATATCCTGGGCATTTGGCGCTTTTTTGCGGGCGGTGGCGCTCATGATCGCTCCTCCGGGGTTCATGTTGCAGCGCGGCATAGCAGAACCAGACCGGCTATAGAAACCCCGGTTGCGCGAACATTTCCTTGATTGACCCGAGGTTTAAAGAGACATTGGAGCGGGAACGGTCGGCCAAAACGAATTCGATTGTGGGGATTTACATGACAAAGCAAGCGTTTCGCCCCTTTGCATCGGCAGGGGCGGTGAATGCCAGATTGTTTCCCGGTCAGACTTTGGCCAAATCCGACATTGCCAACTTAACGCAGCCTGAGCCGCCGCATCTGGGCCTGATCAGCGCCGCTGCACAGGTGATTGATTCGGGTGTCTTCACGGACATCCTACAAGGTCGGATACATGCCTGAACAAGGGTTCTGCCTCTCAGGATGAGCGGAAAAATGCATCCTCAACCGCACGTGATAGGTTTGCCATCACTTGACCCAACACCCGAAGGCGAGCCGCGCCTGTCAATTCCACCACCTGGATAGCTGAAATAATACGATGATGAGTTTCCTCCGCTTTCTTTCCCTGATCGTCGCAACTGTCTGTTTGTGCCTCATCCAGACTGACAGGGCAGGTGCGCAGAACGTGTTGGGCGGTGGGCTGAATGCCCTGGCCGGAACGCCGGAAAACCCACTGAATGTTGGGATCGGTATCCGGATCGATCAGATCACGAGCGTCGATCAGAAGGCTGAAAACTACGGTGCGGTTGTTGTCTTGCGCGTCGAATGGACGGACCCGTCCCTGGCGTTTGATGCGGAAGCGGTTGGTCGCGACATCCGGGTGTTCAATCCCCCCGATCTGGCTGATCACGCGGCAGAGATTGGCGCGGTATTGCCCGCTTTTGTCATTCATAACCAGCAAAGCAACAAGTGGATTCACGAATCCGCCGCCTCGCTGAGCCATGACGGGCATGTGGTCTATGTCGAGAAATCTTCGCTGACGTTGCAGGCACCGCATTTCGATTTCCGCAAATATCCGTTCGACACGCAGGATTTCTTTTTCGAGGTCGTGTCGATCTTGCCATCTGAATACGTGAGCTATTACCCGCTGGAGGATCACTCGGGCCTGGGCGACATGTTAGGCGAAGAAGAGTGGATTCTGGGCAATGCACGGGTTCAGGCATCGCAGGTCAAGGGGATTTCGGGTCGCGATAGCGATCAGGTGACGCTGGCCTTCGACGGCAGCCGGCATCAGACCTACTACGTTATCCGGGTCTTCCTGCCGATGCTGGTGTTGATCACGGTCAGCTGGGCGCTGTTCTTTCTGGATGAATATCGCCGACGGATCGAGATCGCGGGGGGTAACCTGTTGGTTTTTGTTGCGTTCAACTGGGCGATTTCCGCGGATCTCCCAAAGCTGGGTTACCTGACATTTCTGGATTTCGTCCTGCAATGCATGTTCCTGATGACCGGAGCGCTGATCGTGTTTAACGTGGCACTGCGCAAGCTCAAGGTCTCGGGCCGGGAAGAGGCTGCCCGAAAGCTGGACAATTACGCGATCAAATGGATTTACCCGCTGGGATATGCAGCCATCGTGGTTTACGCAGTTTCCGCTTACCTTTTGATGCCTTAGGTAAAGGGTCTGCGAAAAATGTGACCCTAACGTTTGTTTCGGGGTTCAGCTCTCTGTCGAGGGTTTGGTCAAAGACGTGCCCGGGCGCGCGGGCAGACCATGGTCAGAGCCTAAACAATCACCTCAATCGCCTCTTGCGCGCCGACACCGAACACCCGTTTGTACCGATCGATCTGGTCTGCGGGACCCATCGCTTTTTCGGGGTTATCCGACAGTTTGACGGTTGGACGCCCATTGGCGGACACCGCTTTGCACACCAATGAAAACGGGGCGAGCGCGTCATCGGACACGAGCCCCTGGAAATCATTGGTCAGCAAAGTGCCCCAGCCGAACGAGACTTTGGTGCGATGGGCGAATTGCCGGTGCAGGTCCTGGATTTTGTCGACATCCAGCCCGTCCGAGAAGATCACCCGTTTTTCTCTGGGGTCTTCGCCGCGGGACTTCCACCATTGGATTGCGGTCTCGGCCCCGGTTGCCGGGTCGCCGCTGTCTATGCGAATCCCGGTCCAGCCCGCCAGCCAGTCAGGGGCATGATCCAGAAACCCCTTGGTTCCATAGGTGTCAGGCAGGATGATGCGCAGATTGCCGTCATGCTCATCATGCCAATCGCTGAGAACGTCGTACGGCGCCTGTGCCAGCGCGTCGTCGCCCTCGGCCAGGGCAGAGTAGACCATGGGCAGCTCGTGCGCGTTTGTGCCGATGGCCTCGACTTCGCGCCGCATGGCGATCAGGCAATTAGAAGTGCCGGTGAAAGATGATCCCAATCCTTCGATCATCGCTTGTACGCACCAGTCCTGCCATAGAAAGGAATGCCGCCGCCGCGTGCCAAAATCGGCAATGCCAAGCCCATCCGTTTTGCGCAGTTGTTCAATCTTTTCCCAAACCCTTGTCATGGCCCGGGCATAGAGAACTTGTAACTCGAACCGGCGCATACCGTTCAGAACTGCACGTGAACGCAATTCCATCAGCACCGCCAAAGCGGGGATTTCCCACAGCATGACCTCGTGCCATTTGCCTTCGAAAGTCAGCTCGTACTGATCACCCTTGCGCTCAAGATGGTAGGCGGGCAGGCGCATGCTTTCGAACCATTCCATGAAATCCGAACGGAACATCTGCCGTTTGCCATAGAACATGTTGCCCCGCAGCCATGTGCTCTCGCCACGGCTGAGGCTAAGAGACCGAATGTGATCGAGCTGCTCGCGCAATTCACCTTCGTCAATCAAACTGGCCAAGGGTATGTGATTCGACCGGTTGATCAGCGAAAATTCGACAGTCGTTTGGGGCTTATTCCGAAACACTGACTGACACATCAGCAGTTTGTAGAAATCTGTGTCGATTAAAGACCTGATAATTGGGTCAATTTTCCATTTATGATTGTACACCCGCGTTGCGATGTCGACCATGGGAAACTCCTGCGATTTCCGTTCTTAGATCAATCGAGGCGGAGATTGGCAAGAGTCGCTCAAATAGTGACAATGACAAGGACAGGTCACAAAGTGGGCAAATTAAATGCGCTCCTCAGTGTGTAGTGAGGAGATGGGGATGGAAGAAAAGGTTGTAATAAGTGAATGGGTCTCGAGTACGACTTTGATATAGTTGCGATTGCTCCGGACGAAGTTGATCCCGAACACGGAATGGCGGCGCTCACCGGCAACCGTGCGGTCAGGGCTTTGTTCCGGGATTTCCGGACGGCGCAGGCGTTGCGGTCTGCGTCACCTAAAATTCGCAGGATATTTCTGGAATCCGGGTTCAGTCTGGAAACGCGCAAAAGCGGGCAGCCAACCGGCTTTTATGCGCCCGAGGATGCTGTGGATCGTGCGCGCATTTTGAAACGCTTGTTTGCGAATATCCGAAACATGGGTGTTCAGGGTGAATATTGCGGGGATTTCGATTTCTGGCAGTTTCTGAACCACATCAGAGTGGCGCAGCCCGGCAAAGCCAGACCACGCCGGGAGCCGTTGCAGCCCCTGGCACCGCAAGATCCGATACCGACGCGGGCAGAGCGTAAGCCAGTGCCCCGCCGCATCGGGATTGCCATAGGTCTGGCGGTTTTGGTTTTCGTTATTATACGGTACCTCGCCGCGCGGGGCGCGACGCCTTAGGGGCCGATCAAGGTGACACCTGCGTCGGTCATGGCAGTCCGGGCAGCCGCCAGCGAGCCATCCATGTCGATGGCGCGGCACATATCCGTATCGACTGTGACGTCAAAACCCAACCGTGCGGCATCAACCGCAGAGTAATGCACGCAGAAATCCGTGGCCAAGCCAACAAGGGTCAGTCGGGCGATGCCACGTGTATCTAGATAGCCCTTTAAACCGGTTGGTGTCGTCTGGTCGTTCTCGAAAAACGCCGAATAGCTGTCAATTGCGCTGCGGAATCCCTTCCGCAGGATCAGGTCGGCATCGGTGCGCAGATCGGGATGAAAAGCCGCGCCCTCAGTGCCCTGAACGCAGTGATCTGGCCAAAGCACTTGCGCACCATATGGCATCTGCGTCAGTTCGAACGGACTTTTGCCCGGATGTGAACTGGCGAACGAGGAGTGACCAGCCGGATGCCAGTCCTGTGTTAGGATCACCGCATCAAACCTGTCCATCATGGCGTTGATGGGCGCAACAATCTGATCTCCATCAGCCACGGCCAATGCACCGCCGGGGCAGAAATCGTTCTGGACATCGATCACAATCAGGGCGTGGGTCATTGGCGTCTCCTTTGCTGCCCCTATCGGTATGGGTTGCCCAAAGGGTCGTCAATGCGGTCTCTTGCGTGTTGTGCAACAGACCATTAGATCGCGCACATGTATACCATCGCTGCTTTGTATCACTTCACCCGGTTCGAGGACCCGGATGCCCTGCGTCCCGCGTTGCAGGACCTGTGCCGCACGCATGCGGTCAAAGGGACCCTGTTGCTGGCGCAAGAGGGAATAAATGGAACCATTGCCGGACCGCGAACAGGGATCGACGCTGTTTTGTCCCATATCCGTGCCTTGCCCGGATGCGCGACACTTGAGTGGAAAGAGGCGCGCTCGGATCACCCCCCCTTTGGCAAGTTAAAGGTGCGGCTGAAAAAAGAGATCGTGACCATGGGGCAGCCGGATGTTGATCCACGCGCCAGTGTCGGACATTACGTAGAGCCTCGGGACTGGAATGATCTGATCCGCGCCGACGATGTAGTGGTGATCGACACCCGCAACGACTACGAAGTCGAAATCGGGACATTCGAGGGTGCAATAGACCCTGAAACGGCAAGTTTTGGTGAATTTCCCGCTTGGTGGGAGGAAAACAAGGGTCGCTTTCATAACAAGCGGGTCGCAATGTTCTGCACTGGTGGTATTCGTTGCGAGAAATCCACCAACTATCTGCTGGGTCAAGGGGTCGAGGATGTCTACCATCTAAAAGGCGGCATTCTGCGCTATCTGGAAGAGGTGCCCCCCGAAAACAGCGCCTGGCAGGGTGAGTGCTTCGTTTTCGACAATCGCGTCTCGGTCGGGCATGGTCTGGTCGAAGGACCGCACAGGCTGTGTCATGGCTGTCGCCGTCCGATTCTTCCCGAGGATGTCAAACGCCTTGAATATGAACATGGCGTGTCGTGTCACCGCTGTATTGACGAGACCTCGGACGAGGACAAGGCGCGCTTTCGTGAACGGCAGAAACAGATTGGTCTGGCAAAAAACCGCGGGCAATCCCATCTGGGTCAGGGCTGATTCATCCTGCAATTCCGGTTGCATGGACGTACTTGACGCTTGATGATGCCCGCCAGAACACCCTGTCGGAGGCCATATGCGTCACGAGCCGAAAACGCTGGAAGAATGGAAATCGACGTTATTTGCAGCGTCGGGCCTGGTTCTTGTCAGTTTTCTGGCCTGGTTTGGCCTGTCGAATCTCAGCGAGGCCGCGGCCGGCGATACTATCGGTACCATTGCGACCATCACTTTGCTCGTCTGGATGATCTCGCAGATCTGGTACTACGTTACTCAGGTCAAATCGCCACGCAGGCTGCTGTTGCTGATGGGCATTTCGTTCATTCAGGTCGTGCCCTTTCTATTTGCCGCCGTGTACGGCTCGTTCGGGTATCACGATATATGCGTGGTAGGCGCGAAGGGGCCGGCGGACGTTTTGTATTTTTCATACGTCACCTTCACCACGGTCGGTTTCGGAGACCTTCGCCCTGCCGGTTTGTGCCGGGCTCTGGCGGTCGCCGAGGCGATCACAGGTTACATCCTGCTGGGATTGTTTGTTGCGGCAGCAGTTGGTCTTTATGCGCGGGCGCACACAAAAACCTCAAATTAGGGTCTATTTATTGCGGTCAATCCACTGCGACATCATTTGTTTGTCACGAAAACACTCGGCCGGAATCGGACGGCGTTTACTACGAGAGATCCGCTCGGCAAAGGCGACCTGTTTGCCTGTCGGATAGTTGGCAAAGGGCGATGGATCATGCGGTTTGTTTGCCGAAATCCAATCCGACAAAGATTTTCGGTCACGTTGCGCCTCGACCGGGATTTCGAGGGCGGATTTTTCGGCGATCGCGCGGGCATAGCGCATTTGCCGATCTGTAATGGGAAGCATGTGGTAGTCGTTGCTGGGTGCGTCGTACCAGCTTTGACGGGCAGCATATGTCATCGCTCGATAAACCTCCGTTCCACATTGGAACAAATATAGAACATTTTAGGAACTTTTTCAAGATTTCCACCAGCATGCGCACTTTCGGTGCCTAGTTTTGCCAGTCTGTCCCGTCGTTTACCGACCTTGTACAGCGCGTTTTTTTGCGTCTCAGTTATATGAAAGAATCACTGATTCGGTTTTCAAGTCACGATGGCTCACGGCTTCGCGCGCAGGGTAAAAACCGGCGGCGGACCGCCGAACGTTTCCGCCGATTTCGTAGATTTTTGCCCGTATCGAGGTTTTCATACGCAATTCAGGCAGTGATCCGACACATCGCGTCGGGATCAGAGCACAAGCCTGCCCGGTCATGTGGCTGAATTTTCCCGTGGGTTTTGATCTGCACACCGGAGGAAAGCAATGAATTCCAACGCAGCTATTGCCAGAACGGCCTTGCAACCTGTTGCGCCAGCTTTTTGTCCAACCCGATCCACCGTAACCTTGCATGCCCGCATTGCGGCACAACTGCTCTGGAGTTAACTGATGCCGAACACGTTCGATAAACTGGCCGCGTTCGCCCTGGACTCGCAACCCGATGACATGCCGGAAAGCGCAATTGAGGCCGCAGCGCTGACCTTGCTGGACACGATGGGCGTTTTAGTTGCTGCGGGTCCAATGCAGGCCGGGATAATCGCGCGGGACACGGCGGCGCTGCTCTATGCCACGAACGATCCCGCCTTTGGTGCGCGCATGTTGTTCGACGGGCGGCAGGTTAGTTTGGCCGGGGCGGCTTATGCTGCGGCGACACAAACCGATAATCTGGATGCGCATGACGGTTACAACCCAACCAAGGGTCACATCGGAGTTGTCGCCATCCCCGCGCTTCTGGCTCTGGCCGAGCAGAAACCGGACCTCAGCGGTCGTGAGGCGCTGGCTGCGATTGTGACCGGATACGAAATTGCAGGTCGGGCAGCTATGGCTTTGCATGCTTCCGTGTCAGACTACCACACCTCGGGTGCCTGGAATGCCTTGGGTGTTGCCGCCATGGCCGCGCGCTTGCGCGCGCATTCGGCTGATCAGCTGCGGCATGCTTTGGGCATTGCCGAGTATCATGGCCCCAGAAGCCAGATGATGCGTGAAATCGCCAACCCCACAATGCTGCATGACGGATCGGGCTGGGGGGCGATGGTGGGTGTGTCTGCGGCCATTCTGGCCGAGCGTGGCTTTACCGGGGCACCCGCGATCACGGTGGAAGCCGAAGGCGCGGCACCGTACTGGGCCGATCTGGGTGCGTTCTGGCAGATTGAGCATCAATATGTGAAACCCTATCCGATCTGTCGGTGGGCACATGCTGCGATTGACGGCATTAGGATGCTGATGCGCGCGCATGATCTGACACATCCACAGATCAGGGCGGTGAAGATCAACAGCTTCCACGAGGCTGCTTGCCTATTTTCCGAACTGCCGGAAACGACGTCACAAGCACAATATTCCCTGCCTTTCGCCGCAGCCATTCAGGCGGTGCATGGCAGGATCGGAGTTGAACATATCTCGGGTCCGGGTTTGGCAGATCCCGTGGTCATTGAGGTCATGCGCAGGATCAGAGTGTCCGAATGTGCCCGTCACAGCGCCCGGTTTCCGTCTGGCCGCTGGGCGGATGTCGAGGTCAAGACAAGTGATGGTCGGATTCTGAAATCAGGCGATATCCACGCGCGCGGTGGCCCGGAAAATCCGATGAGCCGCCAAGACATTGTCGACAAATTCATGGAGTTTTCTGTTCCCACCATTGGTCTCTCTAGATCCGAGAAGATTTGCGCAGCCATACTGCACCTGCCCGCGCCAGCTTCCAGCTTTTTCGACTTGGCAGCCCTATTGTACGATCCACCACTGCCCGACCACTGATCTGTAGATTGCTTTGCAGGGTTGGTGCCAGAGGCGGTGTAGGGCGGATGCTTCAGTCGAGCGGTGCCGCCTCCAGATGTGATAACATGCTGATGATCTGGTCACGTGCGAAAGCACTGTCTTCCAGTAGAGCGGCGGCGTCGCTCAGAGGTTTCTGGGGCTCTCGGGGGATCGGTTGTTCCAGTGCGCGACTGAAATCTGCCAACACGCCGAACTTCCCGGCGTGAGGCTCATGTGAAATATCCGGTTGTCCCGCCAGCCAGAAATAATGCGCGGCGGCATCGCGATCTCCAAGACGCAAAGACAAAGACGCGGCCCTCTCATAGTCTTTCGCCATTGCGTACGCTCTGGCGCGCAGCCGGTCCGCATCCTCGGTTTCATGCCCCTCGATTTCAAGGCGTGCCTGATCGGGCCGGCCGTTCGCCAACGCGGCCTGCGCCCGAACCATGGCGCGATCAACGCTCTGGTTTTGCAGGCGCTCAGTCAATGCCACGGCCGGTGCCCCAAACCCAAGATTGGCCAGACGTTTCGATATGACAACCGCAGTCTCGGATTGCAGGCTGTCACGGGTTGGCGTCGACATGCTGAGCGCATAACGCAAAAAGGTGATGTCATCCGCGCGTTCTGACATAAGCTGCATCACGCGGTTTCGGGTCTTGTTCCATCCAACGTCAGCAGGCGCATCACCCATTCTGCGCATTGCTTCGTCAAACGACTGGTGTAGACCCAGCGCCAGAACATACGTTTGCGCCATCATAGGGCCATCTTCAGATCGGCGAAGTTCCAGCGCAAAAGCCGCGGCGAGGTCCAGTTCGTGTTGCGCCATTCCCCCTCGGTCCCACCAGCGTTTTTCGACAAGCCGGGCAAGTGCTAACGGAGCCTGATCCGCCGGTGCAGATGTCGTGGCTTTGGCAAGCAGCGCCTCGGCCTCAGCCGTGTCGCCTTGGGCCGCAGCGATTTGGGCTTGTGCCAGCGTCATATCGGTGCTGCCTTTCGGAGCAATCCGGTCAACTGCCCTTAGAACACGCCGGGCCGCTTCCAACTGGTCGCCCCGAACCAGAATGTCTGCCAGAGCGGGCCCCAGATTCCTTCTCAGGTGAGCTGGGAGCTTTGCAAACGCCTGCTCGATCGCATTCGGGTTTGTCCCATGCTCAAGGTATCCTTCGGTCAGCGCAGCCCATAATGCGACGTCGCCGTCGCATTTTTGTTGCCCTCGAAACGGGTTGGGATCTGAAACGGGATCGCCGTCAACCAATTCGGCAATTGCTATCAATCTGTCGGCCTCTGGCCCGGTTTGGGATGTCAGGCCGATGACCTGCAATGCCTCTGCGCCGAACCCGTAATAGATATACAGATGCACAAGGTTTTTCGCGATGGAGGAGTCCAGTTTGTCGAACTCGCGATACAAACCAGCCCTTGAGGCGGCCAGCTGTTTTTGAAAGGGCGGCTCGCCCTTCCAGTTCTCAAGATTTAGATCCGCATCTGCGATACAGGGCGGCTCTGTTTCGATGGGTTTCAGGGACAAAGGGCCGATCCCGTGCAGGTCATCTAATACCGACGAGACCTGCAGGTTATTCAACCAAGCGTCAGAATCAGGATTTGTACCTGATGACGCAAGGGGGCGATCACCGACATTCGCGAGGTTCAGATCTATCAAATCACGGTCGGACCCTTGCAGCAGCCGTGACATCAGTTGTTCTTCCAGATTTGTGCGGGGCAACTGCAGCGGCAAAGACAGTGCGTTGCCGGGAAAATCCACTTCAACCTGCCGCTGAACGCGGGGCGGCAAAGGCAAGACAGGGAAGGGTTTTGAACTGACAGACGGCAGAAACCTGCCAGGTGCTATGTCGATGACAATCATTGAACCCCGGAATACATAGGCCGATGCTACGCATTCGCAGCCAAACTCCAGCTCAAGGCTTGCACCGGGTTCCGATTGTGTGGCCGAGATCAGGCGATTGCCGAACAACCGCGCAAACACGCCTTCCATGTCAAATGTCACGCCATCTACGGCAACGTCCAATCGGGCCCCTTTGTGCCGTGGCGTCAGAGTCCAGTTGCTGCCGACCGGTATCTGAACGACCAGGCGCGTGTAGGTGCCATGTTCGCCCGATCGCACGCGCAGTTCCTGTGCAATGGCGGTCGATCCTGCCAACAGAAACCCGAGAAAGACATATAAGATCCGGATCATGCGGCAGCCTGCTTGAGATCTTTCAACGCCTCTTCAAGTTCGGAAAAGCCGGGTCGATTGTGTGTGGGCGTATTTTGCCGTCCGACCTCAATGCACATGGCGGCATTGTGGTTGTGAAGATTCGCGACCAGAACTTCCTTGATCAACTGATAGAAATGGTTGTCTTCTTCGACCACGGCTTTCAGTTTTCCGGCGAATGGACCAACAAGCCCATAGGCCAGAAACACCCCCAGAAATGTGCCGACCAGGGCCCCGCCGATCAACTTCCCAAGCACCTCGGGGGGTTGATCGATTGAGCCCATCGTTTTGATGACCCCCAGAACTGCCGCCACGATGCCAAGGGCTGGAAGCCCATCAGCGACCGTTTGCAATGCATGGCTGGAATGCATCGCGTGATGGAAATTCGCCTCCATCCGCTTTTCCAGAACTTCTTCGACCTGATGGGGGTCATCGTAATTCATGGCCGCTGACCGCATGGTGTCGCAAATCAGATCGACCGCCTCTTTGTCGGCCTGTATCTTGGGATAGGCTGAAAACAGGCTTGAAGAGGCAGGCTCTTCGATATGCTGCTCAACCTCAACCGGGTTTGATCGAGCGATACGGATGAGTGAAAACAGCAGGCAAAGCAAATCGCGATAGTCCTGGGGTTTCCATTTAGGACCTTTGAACACTTTTCCCATGTCTTTGACGGTGTGTTTGACCGCGCTCATGTCATTGCTGATAAGAAACGCGCCGACGGCAGCCCCGCCGATCATCATCATTTCGAACGGCAGGGATTTCAGGATAATGGTCATCTTGCCGCCTGCAGCCAGATAGCCGCCGAAAACCATGACGAAAATGACGACAATACCGATGAGTCCGATCATGAACGCTCTCCCAAACTCGGTGATATGTGGATGACAGGCACTGCGTTACTCCTTCGGTGCCTGAGCATTTCGCCCGGCCATAACCACACTGATCGTGTAGGCCGCTTGCGGGCTGAGCCCGGCCATCACAGCCGCCGCGGAATCTGGCGGCATGCGCGATAGAAAACCGGCGGCAAAAACCGGATCCATTGTTTCGAACAGCGCCGCAGCGTCTTTCGGTTTCATGTTCTGATAGACGTCTGTCAGCCGGGTCAGATCGTTTTCTGCGGCCTGGTCCGCCAAAGCCAGCGTTTCGCGCAGAGAGTCTTCGGCGTCCTGCAAGGCTGCCAATCGAGTTGCGATTGCCGTTCCTGCGATGTCCAACGCCTTTTCCTTGTCAATGATCGCATCTTCACGCTGATTCAGCTGTGCCTCGCGCTGCAAGAGCGCCGTCAGAAGGATTTGCAAATCGTCCGGGGTGCCGAGTTTGCCGCTTTTCTCGGTTTCGATCTTCTGTTCTGGATCAATTCCCAAAGCCAGCACCGGGCCTGCTTCCAACCCGATACGAATGATGGCCGAGCCGATCATGAGTAGTGAAATGACCGTTAGAACGCCTCCGCGCGACGCGTTGGATTTTTGGGCTGACCTGCGTTTCATTGTGCCGCTCCGGATTGCGGGCGGGCATGGCGAAAGAACAACAGTCCTTCCGGCGATTTTGAAGGTTTGGTTGTCTTGGCGTCGAGTTGCGTTGAAGCTTCCCCGGCTTCCCCGGCTTCCCCGGCTTCCCCGGCTTCCCCGGCTTCCCCGGCTTCCCCGGCTTCCCCGGCTTCCCCGGCATTGTTCGGTCTCTCCGCCTCTGGCGGTGTCATGTCTTTTACTTCTGGCAAAACAACCTCCGCGACAGAGGTTGACCCAACCGGTTCGTCTGGCGCGATGTCATGCATCGACGCCATCATCAGCTCCAATTTCTGGGCAACCGTTTCCGCGCGATGAGTGAGATCCTGCAACACAACCCCGGACTGGTCCGACGCATGACGGGCCGAATCGAGTGTTTGCTTCAACTCATCGGCCTGCGATGACAGAACGGAAACCGCACCGCCTACGCCTTTTTCAAGATCTGTGAACCGTTTCAGTCGACGTGCCAGAACGAAGCAATACAATCCCGCCCCAAGCGCGCCCGCAACCAGCAAAATATCTGCGATCAGCTCCAATATCGCCTCCTAGTTCAGAACAAATTGCATGACGAGAACATCCCGCACGCGGCCGTCACCAACGACGATCTCGATCCGCCGCAGCAGATGGCCGCGAATCCGAACCAACGCTCGCGAATCCTCAAGATCGGGCAGTTCAATTGCACGCAGATAGGTGTTGAGGACGTCCATGATTCGCGGCTTCAACGTCTCGACATCGGCGGCATGGCCAGCGTCGACTTCCAGTTGCGCGTGAAACTTAAGATGGCGTGCGTCGCCCCCGTTCACCGAAACGATGACCGGCGGCAGATCGACAAAGACCACATCGGGCAGGGCCTTTACGCCTTGACCATTCTCTGTCGTCAGGGCGTCTTTTGGCGTCTCTGATCGCCCGATTGGCAAGAGACCGGACGATGTCAGGTAGTAACCGCCACCGGCCCCCGAAAGGGCCAGAATCAGACCCAGAATCATCCCAGATTTCCCAGATTTTTTTGGGCTTTCTGCCTGTTCTGCGGTTGCGTCGGTCATGCCGTCCTCATGTTTCGGTTCGGCAACCGTCATAACCCCACAGGGACTAACCGATTGTTAAGAGCAATCGTTCAAACAAGGGATCAGTCGCACAGAATGTCGACGAGTCGGAGGTGAGCGTGCAGCAGATCGGAACTGTCTGGGCAAGTTTGGACATGCGTAAGAAAATAACGGTGGCGGGCGCTGCTGCTCTGGTCTTTCTCGGCGTATTGGCGATGTCGCGAATCGCGACCGCCCCATCGATGACGTTGCTCTACGCCGGGTTGGAGAACGGAGCCGCCGGGGATATCGTACGCACACTGGATCAGCGCGGTGTGGCCTATGACATCAAGGGCGGCTCGATTTACGTCCCGGCGTCGCAACGCGATGAACTTAGGATGACCTTGGCCAGTGAAGGCCTGCCCGCCAACGGCAATCGCGGCTATGAGTTGCTGGATACGCTCAGCGGTTTCGGGACCACATCACAGATGTTCGACGCTGCATATTGGCGCGCGAAAGAAGGGGAGCTGGCGCGCACGATTGTCGGCGGTCCTCATGTCAGCCAGGCGCGTGTGCATATCGCCAATGGATCAACAAACCCGTTTCAGCGCAGCGTCGCACCAACTGCATCAGCCTATCTCGTCCCGTCCGGAAGTCAGATCACCGGCGATCAGGCCAAAGCGATCCGGTTCTTGGTCGCGTCGGCTGTCACTGGGCTGAATCCGGAAGACGTCTCGGTCATTGATTCGAACGGGACCTTGATCGGGGCGCAGGACAGTGTCGTCGCGGGCGATACAGCGGATGACAAGTCCCGCCAATTGCGAGAGCGGGTATTGAGATTGGTCGAAGCGCGGGTTGGCGCGGGAAATGCAGTGGTCGAAGTCAGTGTCGACACGGTGACCGAGACGGAATCCATTCGCGAACGTCGCTTTGATCCCAAAAGCAGGGTTGCGATCAGCACCGATGTGGAAGAACGCTCGGACAGTGCCCGCAATCAGTCGGCAGATGTGACCGTCGCGTCGAACCTGCCGGACGGAGACGGTGCCGGTGGGGACGAGTCCAATTCCACCGCGACGCAGACCCGCGAGCGGGTGAACTACGAGGTGTCAGAAACCGAGCTTGAAGTGCACCGCGCGCCCGGGGCGATCAAGCGACTGACCGTTGCGGTTCTGGTCAATGGAACGCGCGCGGTTGACGGGGCCGGGGTCGAGGAATTTCGCCCGATGCCGCAGGATGAACTGGATGCCTTGCGCGAGTTGGTGGCCTCAGCCGTGGGGTTTGATCCGGATCGGGGTGATGTGATCACTCTGAAATCGCTGAACCTTCCCACAGCGGAACCTCAGGGCACTTTGGCGGCGGCGACATTCTGGCAAAACCTTCACCTGGATGCGATGTCGTTGATCCAGATGGCGGTCTTGGCACTGGTCTCGCTTGTCCTCGGACTGTTCGTCGTTCGCCCGATCCTGACCAAGGCTGCCGCAACTCCGCCCCTGCTGCCCGCACAGACTGCTGAAGATGTGGCTGAGGAGAGCTATCTTGTCGGTGAAATCGCGACGGGGAATTCGCAGGATTATGCACGCCTTCCCGATGCGGCCGAGGGCAACCTACCCGCCATTTCGGGCGGTCAAAGCGAAGACGCGGTCAATCGTTTGCGTGCCATGATCGGAGACAAGCAGGAAGAGACGGTCGAAATCCTGCGCAGCTGGCTTGAAGAAAGTGAGGAGAGAGCGGGATGACCATCGCACATCTTCTTGAAGATTTTTCGGTTCAGCTCGGCGGTGGTTCGGTCCACCTTCTGGATGACGACGCACTGGAAGAACAGCGCCTGTCTGCCTTCGAAAAGGGGTATGGTGCCGGGTGGGAAGACGCCTCACAAGCGCAGGAGCACCGTCGCGGACAGCTAAATGCGGATCTGACAAGTGCGCTGTCAGACATGTCTTTCACCTATCACGAGGCGGTGACGCAGATGGCGCAGTCCCTTGCGCCGATGTTTCAGGCCCTGATGCAAACGATCCTGCCCCAAGCATTGGATCAGGGCTTTGTCCTGCGGTTGTCCGAACAACTGAGCAGCATGGCGCAGGAACAGATGGGCCAGCCCATGCAAGTGCTGGTCCCAGTCGGCATGGCAGAGCAGGTCGAGGCGTATATTCCCGATACGCTTCAGGCGCCGCTGCAGGTCATTGAAGACTCTGGTTTGAAGCAGGGGCAGGCGCGGCTGCAAGTCGGGGTTGCCCGCCGGGACGTGGATTGTACCGAACTTTTATCCGCCATCAGTGACGCGTTCGACGCGTATTTGTTTGAAGCAAGAAAGGTTTCGTCAAATGAGTGATCACTCATCCCAGAACCCGGAAAGAACCAACCCGTTTGAGGGCGTCCCGGTTGAAGTCACGGTCTCAGTCGGTCGCGCACGCCCTTTAATCAGAGATCTGCTGAATATGGGCGAAAACGCAGTCCTGACCCTGGACAAGCGGATTGAGGACCCGGTCGACCTGTATGTCGGCGACCAATTGGTTGCGCGCGGGGTGCTGGAGGAAATGGAAGGAGATCACAGCGGTCAACTGGCTGTGCGTCTGACCGAGATTGCCGATCTGCAAAATGGAATCGGCTGATGCGGGCGGCGCTGTGGCTGATCAGTATTGTGGCCATGCTGTCGCCATCGCTGGTCGCGGCGCAGGATGTATCGCTGTCGCTGGGCGAGGGGGGCTCGATTTCGGCGCGGACGGTTCAATTGATCTTGTTGATCACCGTACTAAGTCTGGCCCCAGGGCTGGCCATCATGGTCACTTGTTTCCCGTTTCTCATCACGGTGCTGGCGATCCTTCGTCAGGGGATCGGATTGCAGCAATCACCGCCAAACATGCTGATCGTAAGTCTTGCGCTGTTCCTGACCTATTTCATCATGGAGCCTGTTTTTTCCGAGGCATGGGCCAGTGGCATCAAGCCCATGGTGGACGAAACGATGGAGGTTGAGCCTGCCATGGAACGGGCGCTCGTTCCATTTCGGACCTTCATGGCTGCGCGGCTGGATGCCGATACCTTTCAGGCCATGGCCGCCCTGCGGCCTCAGGGTGACAACGTTCAGTTGTCGCCGGATGCTCCGCTCTCGGTGTTGATGCCATCCTTTATGCTGTCCGAGATTGCGCGCGCCTTTCAGATCGGGTTTTTGATATTCCTGCCTTTTCTGATCATTGATCTGGTCGTAGCTGCGGTGCTGATGTCGATGGGCATGATGATGGTCCCTCCGGCCACCGTGTCACTGCCGTTCAAGCTGGCGTTCTTCGTTATTGCGGATGGATGGGCGTTGATCGCAAGCGCCCTGGTGCGCAGCTATGTGCCGTAGCTGCGTGCACATTGTGACCCGGACCTGAAGGCCTGGTTGAACGTAGTGATTGATTTCCACAGGCTTTGCCGTGCGCCATCTATGGTGGCCAAGGGCACCATCTTAATGAGCAGCATGCGGTGTAGCGCACTTCTGCCCAAAAAAGATGAGCTGTCCTGATCACATGTCAGGCAGTTTGAGGCATCATTTGCCGGAACCGCCTGACATGTGAAGGTCGGTCAACCGATCTTGTTCATGTCCCTGATGAGGCGATTCAGATCGCCGCCGCGCGCGTCCAGCATGGCACCGACTTCGGTGCGCTCGGTCAGTAGCATGTTCACACCTTCGATGAACATGTTGAAGAACCGATCACGTCCCGATTTGTCCGAGACCAGAAATGTCACTTCAAAAGGTGAAGAACCTTGCAGCTTGACCGATGTGCGTACTTCGTACCCGGCCTTGATCTTACGCGCATTGCGAACGGTGACCTGCCCGCCAATGAACTCGCGGAAGCGCCGGCCGTATTTGTTGGCGATATAGCCCTGAAATGCGCTGGTGAACTGCCGGATTTGTGCCTGACTGGCGGACCGCCCATCGGCACCAAGCACATAACGCGCCATGATTGGAACATCGGCATATTGAACGAAAATCTTTTCGAAATCGCGCAGCATCGCATTCTCGGACTTGCCCGAGGCAATGACGCGGTTGATATCGTCCACCACACTGACAACCAGTGCTTTTGCGCTGGCTTCGGTTTGAGCAGAGGCAGGCAGTGCCGACAACATCACCCCGGCAATCCCGGTGGCGACAAAGTGGCGTCTATTCAGATGATTACTCGGCATAGGGGTCCTCGTAAGGGTCTAGAAAGGGGTCCCTGGTTGGGTCGGTCCCAATCTCGGCATAGGGGTCATCATACAGGTCTAGATAGGCATCCTCGTCATCGCGTGCCAGTTCAAAGCGACGGTTTTGCAGGTAAATCGATTGCGCCTGCCGGTAACTGTCGGCGCTTTCATACAAGATCGAGTCGACCGTATCCGAAAAGCGTCCGCGATCACCCATGCGCCGCACAACCTCGGCATAGACACCGATATTGTCCACCGGCCGAGTCGGGCTGAAGTTGATCGGGTTCGAGAACAGGTTGAACACGACACCGACGGCATCGCGCGTTGTGGAGGGGCCGTAAAAGGGCAGCTCGATATATGCGCCCTCGCCAAAACCCCAGACATGGAGGGTCTCGCCGAAATCCGTATCCACCGGCGGCAGGTTCAGTTCGCTGGCCGGATCAGACAGGCCGACGCCGCCGACGGTCATATTGATAGCAAAGCGCAGCAGTGCATTTCCTGATTGTTTCAGGTTGCCCTGCAGCAGATAGTCCAGCGCCTGTCCGGGCAATGTCAGGTTCTCGGCAAAGTGGCTGAAACTGGTGACCATCGGGTCGGGCACGATCTTGACATAGCCTTTCGAGGCCGGGCGAAACAGAAACCGGTCCACACCCAGGTTGAACTGGTGAATCGACCGGTTGGTATTTTCATAAGGATCGAACGTTTCGCCCCGTGCAGCTTCGTCGGCAGGCTGTTTCGCGCAGGCCCCAAGAGCCGCCACCAGCGACAGGATCATGAGGGGCTTCAATCGGACTTTGCTGAACACGGTCTTGGTACTCCACGTCGTTCGGTAACGGCGACCCCGAACAATTCATCAAAACTAACTTTGACTGTATGACACAGCCTAACTTTCCGTCACATAGATGTTTCACAGCCAATTTGAAACAGCTTGCGTTTAACCTGCCGGACAGGCTTGCGTAAAGTGACACAAGTTCAACAGTTCGGAATGACAGGAGATGTGCCCGGACTGCAGGCAGAAACAAATTGGCGGTTTCATGCTTTTCGTTGCGCGTCTTCCCGGTTAGCGTCCGTCCGAGTCGAACAAAGGTAAGGATCACAACATGAGCATCGCAGCAAAACTGGAAACCCTGGGGATCACATTGCCGGATGCACCGGCACCCGCGGCCAACTACGTGCCTTTCGTGCGGGTGGGCAATATCGTCTATGTCTCGGGCCAGATATCGAAAGACGATGACCTGATCACCGGGAAGCTGGGCGATGACATGGATGCCGAGGCCGGCGCAGCCGCCGCCAAAGTGTGCGCGATCAACCTGCTGGCACAGGTTCGGGCCGCTTGTGGCGGTGACATTGACAAGCTGGTGCGCGTGATCAAGCTGACCGGTTTCGTGAACTCGACCGCTGATTTCGCCGAGCAGCCGCAAGTGATCAACGGCGCATCCGATTTCCTGGTCGAGGCTTTGGGCGAGGCTGGTCGTCATTCGCGCTCTGCTGTCAGCGCTGCTGCATTGCCGTTTGGTGTGGCTGTGGAAATCGAAGGTATCTTCGAAGTCCAATGACACCCGCCCTGCCCCGTGCCTTTTTACAGGCCCCGATAGCGCATCGGGCGCTGCATGATCTGTCTGACAACCGCCCGGAAAACAGCCGGGCGGCCATCCGTGCGGCTGTGGCCGCCGGATACGGGATCGAAATCGATCTGCAACTAACCTCTGACAACCGGGCAATGGTGTTTCACGACTATGACATGACCCGACTGACCGGACGGCCCGGCCCGATCCGGCAGGTCACGGCGGCGCAAGCGTCGGAAACCGCGTTGCTTCACGCGGATGACGGCATCCCGACCCTGGACGAAGTTCTGGAACTGGTTGCCGGGGCGGTGCCTCTGCTGATCGAGCTCAAGGATCAGGATGGCGCGATGGGCACGGATATCGGTCGCCTGGAGCAAGATACGGTGCGCGCATTGCAAGGCTATGACGGGCCAGTGGCGTTGATGTCGTTTAATCCGAATTCAATCGCGGAACTGGCGCGGCTTGCGCCTCATCTGCCGCGCGGATTGGTAACCTGTTCCTATCAGCCCAAAGCTGAGCTGTTGCCGCAGGCCGTATGTGACCACCTGCGTGAGATTCCAGATTTTGACAGGGTCGGAGCAAGCTTCATCAGTCATGAGGTTCACGACCTGGACCGCCCCCGCGTAGCCGAATTGAAAGCGCAGGGCGTTCCGATCCTGTGCTGGACAATCCGGTCGCCTGAACAAGAGGCAGAAGCCCGCCGGGTTGCCGATAATGTGACCTTTGAAGGCTACCTTGCCGCGCATCCGGGTTGAACCCATCCTCAGCCGTCACAGATAAAGATCAGACGCGGAGGGCACATGGATCAGGCGCAAATCGAGGTTCGGATACTGAATTCCCTGTCGCAGATTTCAGCGACCGAATGGGACAGCTGCGCCTGCCCCGAAGTCGCCGAAGGTGGCCGTCCGCTTGATCCGTTCACCACACACCGGTTTTTGCTGGCGCTGGAACAAAGCGGTTCGGTTGGGCGGGGAACTGGCTGGCAACCGCAATATCTGACCGCCTATCTGGACGGAATGCTGATTGGCGCAGCGCCGATGTATGCCAAGTCGCATTCGCAGGGTGAATACATCTTTGACCATAGCTGGGCGCATGCCTATGAGAACGCCGGCGGGCGCTATTACCCCAAGTTGCAGATCGCCGCACCCTTCACCCCGGCGACGGGTCGGCGATTTCTGGTGCGTCCGGGGTATGATGCGGTCGGAATTTCGGCTCTGGTTCAGGGGGCGGTGCAACTGGCGGCGGAAAATCAGGTGTCTTCGGTGCACGTGACTTTCTGCACCGAGGATGAGGCGATTGCGGGCGAGCAGATGGGCCTAATGGCGCGGCATTCGCAGCAATTCCATTGGTTGAACGACAGCTATGCGGACTTTGATGGGTTTCTGGCGGCGTTGTCTTCGCGCAAACGCAAGAACATCCGGAAAGAACGGGCGCAGGCCAACGGGTTTGGCGGTGAAATTCGCACGCTTACCGGTAAAGATCTGTGTCCCGAGCATTGGGATGCCTTTTGGCGCTTTTATCAGGACACGGGTGCTCGCAAATGGGGGTCTCCCTATCTGACCCGGCATTTTTTCGACATCGCTCAGGACACCATGGCTGACGACATGGCATTGGTTCTGGCCGAGAGAAACGGGTACCCGATTGCCGGAGCGCTGAATTTTATCGGACGTGAGACGCTGTTCGGGCGGTATTGGGGCTGTGTCGAACACCACGCCTGCCTGCATTTCGAATTGTGCTATTATAGGGCGATCGATTTTGCCATCGCTCATGGGCTGGCCCGGGTCGAAGCGGGCGCGCAGGGGGAACACAAGCTGGCGCGCGGATACTTGCCGACACGGACGCACAGCCTGCATTGGGTCGGCGATCCGGGTTTTGCGGATGCTATCAGAAAATATCTGGACGCCGAGGCACATGCGGTGGGAGAAGAAATCGAGATTCTGACGGATTACGGCCCGTTCAGAAAATCGAACCCGGAGGAACAGCAATGACCGAACTATTGTCGACCGAGACGCGCGGGCCCCTTTTGGACCCGCTGTTCAAAACCGGCTGGACCATGGTCAAGAACCGAGATGCGATCACCAAGACGTTTGTCTTCGACGACTTCGTGCATGCTTTTGGTTGGATGACCCAGGTGGCGATCTTTGCCGAGAAGTGGAACCACCACCCCGAGTGGTCCAACGTGTATCGGACGGTCGAAGTGACCTTATCGACCCATGACGTAGGTGGGCTGTCCGCGCTGGATGCCAAGCTGGCCCGCAAGATGGACGGCCTTGTCTAGCGCCGTTCGCTCTCGGTTACCCCACCCGCCAGACGGGCTCTGCGATACATCTGGTTGAAATCTTCGGGCGATACAGTGCCGCTGCTGACATCTATGTTGCCCGAAATGCGAATTGTCCGGTTCCCGACAGAGTTGACAGTTCGGTTGAACGGATCGATCCGTAGGCAACTGTTTTGATAGCAGGTCAGGCCATCGGTGCTGATCTGAATCTTGGGCTGCCCATCCGGGCCCGTGACAATCGGGGCCTCAGGTACGTCACAAGCCGCCAGGGCAACCAATGCCCCCAATCCGATCCACTTTTGCATACGCTCCCCCGCTTTTGTTGCGGCCGGGTGCTAGTCTAGCCGGCCATTGCCATCCTGATCTGCAGCTTCGAAATCGCTCTGCATCTGAGCATCATATTCGGCTTTTGAAATAAGGTTGTCACCATTCTCGTCAACACCCTGAAATTGCTTGATATCCATGAACGGCTTTGTTTCGCCCTGACCCAAGGTGCCGTTCTTGTCGTCATCCATTTCCTGAAAAGCATAGTCCGAAAAGGCGTTGAATTCATCCTTCGATAAAAACCCGTCATTATTTGTGTCGATGGCTTTCAGTTCGTTTTCATGCAAGTCCGCAACAGTTTCAGCCGAGGCCGCACCGGCCAGCAGAAAGGCAGTCACGATCATCGTCCAGAATTTCATTGGGTTCTCCTCAGCATGCGTATCGCTGGCCTTCGAGGCCGCCGACTGTGGCCCCTGCCGCAGTCAGGATGGTTCTTCCCGATCCGCCGCCGAACTGATTGCCCAAAGCGCCCCCGATCAGAGCGCCACCCAAAGTACCACTCAGGCAGGCGATTTCATGCTGTCGTGCTGCCTGTTGTTGGGGGGTCGGAGCCGGACCGCAGGCTGCAACGGCTCCCGCTGCAGCCAAAAGAAGGGTAAATGCCTTCAGCTTCATCAAAACCTCCTTGAATATATGCGCCGAGTATTTGCGCATCGGGGAGGTGTATCAAGTTAAATCAGAAGCGGCGGACCCGATGGTACCGGGGCCGCTTGAATTCAGATGACATCCAGCAGGCCCTCACCTGCCGAAATCTCGCAGGCGCCGGGGCTTTCTTCAAGGTTCAGTGCCGTGATCTTGCCGTCTTCGATCAGCATCGCATAGCGCTTGGAGCGTGCGATCAGGCCGACGGGCGGCGCGTCGAAATCCATACCGATGGCTTTGGTAAACTCCGACGCCGGATCGGACACCATCGTCAGGCCAGCGGCGGTCGCGCCGGTTGAGTCGCCCCAGGCGCTCATGACAAAGGGGTCGTTGACGGACAGGCACATGATTTCATCGACACCTTTGGCGTCGAATTGGTCCTTGGTGCGGATGAAGCTGGGAACATGTGCGGTGGTACAGGTGCCGGTGAATGCGCCTGGCACCGCAAAGATGACGACCTTGCGGCCTTGCGTCTTTTCCGAAACCCGAACCTCTTCCGGACCATCCGCACCCATCTGGATGAGCGTGGCATCGGGCAGCGTGTCACCTGTTGAAATCATTTTTATGCTCCTGTCGTTTGGATTTGCAGAGTCGGGCTTAGCCGCAATATAGGTGTTCGAAACAAAGTGACCACGGGAATTCTGCAGGGTGAGGGACAGATGAGCCATATTGTCGTGATCGGAGCCGGGCAGGCCGGTGCATCGCTGGTGGCACGGCTGCGCAAGGACGGGTTTGACGGTCAGATCACCCTGATCGGGGCCGAGCCGCATCTGCCCTATCAGCGCCCGCCCTTGTCTAAGGCCTATCTGCTGGGCGAGATGGAGCTTGAGCGTCTGTTTCTGCGGCCCGAGAGCTTTTATGCCGACAACAACATCACCCTGCGTCTGGGCCAGCGTGTGACGGGAATTGACCCGCAGGCCAAGACGGTGACGGTTGCGGATGAGGTCATCGCCTATGACGAATTGGCACTGACCACAGGGTCAGACCCGCGCCGCCTGCCTGCCGCGATTGGTGGCGATCTGGCTGGCGTGCATGTGGTGCGCGATCTGGCCCATATCGACGAGATGGAACCCCGCGTGATCGACGGTGCCCGCGCGCTGATCGTGGGCGGCGGCTATATCGGGCTAGAGGCCGCCGCTGTTTGTGCCAAACGCGGGGTCAAAGTGACTCTGGTCGAGATGGCAGACCGCATCCTGCAACGTGTCGCCGCGCCCGAAACCAGCGACTATTTCCGCGCGCTACATACCGAATACGGAGCCGATATCCGCGAAGGCGTCGGGCTGGATCGGTTGATTGGTGAGGATGGCAAGGTCACCGGTGCGATCCTGACTGACGGCACCGAACTGGAGGTCGATTTCGTCGTGGTTGGCGTGGGCATCGCGCCGTCGACTCAACTGGCCGAGATGGCGGGGCTAGAGCTGGACAATGGGATCAAGACCGATGCCCATGGCCGCACGTCTGACCCTTCGATCTGGGCGGCGGGCGATTGCGCCTCGTTCCCCCATGGCGAGGGACGGATTCGTCTGGAAAGCGTGCCCAACGCTATCGATCAGGCCGAGATTGTGGCCCAGAACATGCTGGGCGCGGCTAAAGACTACACTGCAACGCCGTGGTTCTGGTCGGATCAGTATGGCGTCAAGCTGCAGATCGCAGGCCTGAATACCGGTTATGATCGTGTCGTAACCCGCAAGGGTGAGGGCGCGACCGTGTCCTACTGGTACTACAAAGGTGATCAGCTGATCGCGGTGGACGCGATGAATGACCCGCGCTCTTACATGATCGGCAAGCGCCTGATCGATGCGGGCAAAACGGCAGATCCCGCCATTATTGCCGACGCGCAGGCGGACCTGAAACCGCTGCTCAAGGCGTGAGGATCATCGCGGGAGAATTCCGCGGCCGCGCATTGGCCTCGGTCGGCAAGGGAGACGCGGGCGCGCATCTGCGCCCGACCACAGATCGAGTGCGGGAAAGCCTGTTCAACGTGTTGACCCATCAAGTTGATTTCGATGGCCTGCGCGTTCTGGACCTGTTTGCCGGCACCGGAGCGCTGGGGCTTGAGGCGCTGTCGCGTGGCGCGGCCCATGTCACCTTTGTCGATGACGGGCGCGTGGCGCAGGGTCTGATCCGCCAGAATATTGACCTGACACGCAGCACCGACCACACCGATCTGATCCGCCGCGACGCCACCCGTTTGGGGGACAACCCCGGCGTGCCCTATGATCTGGTCCTTCTGGACCCGCCCTATGGCAAGGCTTTGGGTCAAAAGGCCTTGGCCGCTGTCACGCAGGGCGGCTGGCTGGCCGACGATGCCCTGATCGTGTGGGAGGAAAACGCACCGATGGCCGCGCCCGACGGGTTCACCCTGCAGGATGCGCGCAAATATGGCGACACGCATATCTCATTGATGTGGCGGGCAGGAGGCTGAGATGCACGATCTGGTCATTTTCGATTGTGACGGCGTTCTGGTGGACAGCGAAGGGCTGACCAATCAGGTGCTGGTCGACAATCTTGCGGGCTATGGCCTGCAGGTCTCGCTGACCGAATGCATGAACCTGTTCGTGGGCGGCACCATGAGCGGTGCCCACCAACAGGCGCGCAAACTTGGAGCTGATCTGCCGGACGACTGGGTCGAACAGATTTATGCCGAGGTGTACGCGGCGCTGCAGGCGGGAACGCCTCTGGTCCCGGGCATTCGCGAGGTGTTGGACCATTTGGATGCCAGCGGCACCGCATATTGCGTGGCCTCAAACGGCCGACCCGAGAAAATGCAGATCACGCTGGGCCAGAACGGTCTGTGGGAGCGGTTCAGCGACGTGATGTTCTCGGCTCAGGTGCTGGGCACCGCCAAACCCGACCCAACCCTGTTTCTGACCGCTGCGCAGCATTTTGGCGCAAAGACGCCGGTTGTGATCGAAGACAGCATAAGCGGCGTCACCGCTGCCATCCGGGCCAATATGCGCTGTCTGGCCTATGCGGCGCATGATGATGGCGCACACCTGTCCGCTCTGGGCGCCGAGGTTTTCACGCAGATGTCACAACTGCCCGAGCTGTTGGGACTCTGAGCCCGAAACATGCTAGGGTCCGGGAATGGACCGAGCAATTGCACCTGCGTTCTGGGCGTTTTCACAAGACACGGATGCCGACTCGACCACCGGGCCGCAGCCGAAACCGATGCGCGCGCCGGTCTTCATCCATGACGCGGTGATCCCGTGGCGGGATGAGACATTGTTGCTGAAGCTGATGCGCGATCAGGGCGCAGATCAGGACGAATAGGTCGGGTGGTATTTGCCGCCCGGTGACAGGGTGAAGATCTCGACCCCGTCCGCCGTCACACCCACCGAATGTTCGAACTGCGCCGACAATGACTTGTCGCGGGTCACGGCGGTCCAGTCATCGGCCAACGTCTTTGTCTCGGGGCGGCCCAGATTCACCATCGGTTCGATGGTGAAGAACATGCCTTCTTCCAGCACAGCGCCAGTGCCCGGACGCCCGTAATGCAGCACGTTCGGCGGCGCATGGAACACGCGACCCAGCCCGTGGCCACAGAAATCGCGCACGACGCTCATCCGGTGTGCTTCGACAAAGGCCTGAATGGCGTGGCCGATATCACCGAAAGTGTTGCCGGGCTTGACCATCTCGATACCCTTGAACAGGGCGTCATGGGTGACCTGGATCAGACGTTCTGCCTTGCGCGGCAGCTTACCCGCCACATACATACGCGAGGTATCTCCGAACCAGCCATCGACGATGACGGTGACGTCGATATTCAGAATATCGCCATCCTTCAACTTTTTGTCGCCGGGGATGCCGTGGCAGACCACATGGTTCACGCTGATGCAGCTGGCGTGCTGATAGCCTTTGTAGCCAATCGTTGCCGAGGTCGCGCCTGCGTCTTCGACCATCTGGGTGATCAGGCCGTCGATTGCGCCGGTGGTTTGACCCACAAACACATGTTCTGCAATGTCATCCAGTATCCGCGCGGCCAGCGCCCCTGCCGCGTGCATGCCGGCAAAGTCGCTTTGCTCATAAATGCGGATACCGTCCTTGGTCAGGCGGCCACGATGTTCTTTCATCGACGCATGGCTCCAAAAAAATTTGTGCGCAGCATGCCTTTTACGCTGCTTGCGCAGAAAGTACCAGAGGGTGTTAAGTCGCGGTGTCTTTCAACCGTTCAAATGGCGTTGAGCAGAGAAAATTCAAGCATCCACATCGTCACGTTCAGGATAACCTGCAGCAGCACCGAATCCTCACCCGGCAGGAAAAGCGAAAGCAGTCAGATGTTCAGATGGTCCGTATTGGTGATGGTTCTGGTTCTGACCGGCTGTCGGGACGAGGTGAAATTGCTGACTGGCCCCGAACTTGCGACAGAGCTGACCACGGACAGAAAAATCGCGTTCGAACGGTTTCACTACTCGGGAACCGCCCAGTTTCATCCCGACCGGACGTTCGAGGTTACCATTCCCCGTCTGGGCCGCGATACCGGGACCTGGTGGCTGGACGGCGACAAGATTTGCAGCCGCTGGGCGAATTTCCAACAAGGCAGAGAGCTTTGCGCTGTGGTTGGACAAAAAGAAGATGGGAAATACCGGGGTCAAAGCCCGAAATCCGGGGTTTTTCTGGGGGAATTTCGGTTTTTGAATTAAGCGCTGTCAAATAATCTTCCATTGACGGCCAGACTCTGCCCAGATGCCTTCGGGTGTAATCCGGGTTCCGCACACCACCCTCTCGACACCGGCGGTTTGTGCGCTTTCGAACGCCGCCGCGTAAGCCGGGTCGATATCTGCCGCCAATGCAAAGCGGTCGCAATCAGTGCGCTGTACGAGATAAAGCATAATGGCCCGGTGCCCTTGTCCCATCATGGCGGTTAACTCACCCAGATGCTTGGTGCCACGCGCCGTCACGCTGTCGGGAAACTCGGCCAGACCGGGCTGGCGCGAGAGCGTCACGCTTTTGACCTCGACATAGGCATCGGGCAAACCCGGTTGGGTCAACAGGAAATCGATGCGGCTGTTCTCGCCGTATTTCACCTCGGGGCGGACAGTTTCATAGGCGGCCAGTTCCGGGATGGCGCGCGCCATCAGCGCCGCCCGCAGCGCCCGGTTCGGCAGCGAGGTATCGACCCCGGTGAAATGCCCGTTCTCATGATCGACCAGCCGCCAGCCATATTTCAGCTTTTTCTTCGGATCGTCATTGGGCTCCAGCCAGATTTTCTCACCCGGTTCCGCCAGCCCCATCATCGAGCCCGGATTGGCGCAATGGGCGGTAACCTCGCGCCCGTCCTCCAGCGTGCAATCGGCCAGAAAGCGTTTATAGCGGCGGATCAGGCGGGCGGGGACAAGGGGGGTTTCAAATCGCATGGCCAAGGGCCTATACCTGCCCTGAGGGCCGATCAAGAGGGAGGGCGCGCCATGGCCAATCCAACCGCCGCGATGCTGGTGATCGGGGATGAGATCCTTTCGGGCCGCACGCGCGACGCAAACATGCATTATCTGGCCGGAGAACTGACCAAGCAGGGCATCGACCTGAAAGAAGTCCGCATCGTCAGCGATGAAGCCCCTGCAATTGAGGCCGCGGTCAGGGCTTTGTCCGATGCGCATGACCATGTCTTTACCAGCGGCGGCATAGGTCCAACCCATGACGATATCACCGCCGATTGCATTGCGCGTGCCTTTGAGGCGCCGATTGACGTCCGCGAAGATGCGCGCGCGTTGCTCGAGGCGCATTACGACAACTCGGGTCTGGAACTGAACGCCGCCCGCCTGCGCATGGCGCGCATTCCGGACGGGGCCACATTGATCGACAATCCGGTTTCGACCGCACCCGGTTTTACCATCAAGAATGTCCATGTCATGGCCGGTGTTCCTACGGTCTTTCAAGCCATGGTGGCGAGTGTTCTGCCCGGCTTGACCGGTGGCAGTCCGCTTCTGTCGCAGACCCTGCGCGTGAACCGGGGCGAAGGCGACATCGCTGCGACTCTGTCCGCGCTGGCCGAGGATTTCGACGATCTCTCGGTCGGATGCTACCCGTTCCAGATCAACGGCGTCTTCGGGGCCAATGTCGTGGTGCGTGGCACTGACGGCGCTCGGATTGATGCTGCCACCACCCGACTTGCGAAAGATCTTGATCTGTGAGTTTCAACTGGCCCGACATTGTGGACGGTACTTGGCCCGCTGCGCGCTATCAGCAGGTAGGTCCGTTTCAACTGCGTCAGGGCGAAGGCGGCGGGTCCCGTGTATCGGCGGCCAATGCGCTGGGCCCTGCGACCGAGGCGGATATCGAGGTCGCCGAAGCGGCGATGCAGGCCATGGGGCAAAACCGGATCTTTTGCCTCAGACCTGGTGACGAGGCGCTGGACGCCCGATTGAAGGCGCGCGGATATCAGGTTCTGGATCCGGTCAATATCTATGCCTGCGCGGCCGAACATCTGACGGATATTCCATTGCCACGAGTCACGGTATTCAACGTCTGGGAGCCTCTGTCGATCATGCGCGAGATCTGGGCGCGCGACGGAATCGGGCCCGCGCGACAGGCGGTTATGCACCGTGCACCGGGTCCGAAAACGGGGTTGCTGATCCGTCATCAGGACCAACCTGCCGGGGCTGGGTTTGTGGCCATGCACGATCAGATTGTCATGGTTCACGCGTTGGAAATTCTGCCGGATCACCGGCGCAAGGGTCTGGGTCAATGGGCGATGCGCGCCGCGGCCTTTTGGGCGCTGGACAATGGCGGCCAGACCCTTAGCGTGATCTGCACCAAAGCGAATGTGGGGGCAAACGCGCTTTACCAGTCGCTCGGGATGGAGATTGCCGGCGAATACCACTATCGTCAGCATGTCTGAGGAGAGTGACGTGACATTTCAGGACCAGCCCACAGCCCTTGATTTGCCCGCGGTCGACCCTTTGCCGCTTGAGACACAGAAATACTTCGACATTTGCGTGAAAAAGCTGGGCATGGTGCCCAATGTGTTGCGGGCCCACGCGTTCGACATCGAAAAGCTGAACACTTTTACGGCGATGTATAACGATCTGATGCTGGCGGACAGCGGTCTGAGCAAACTTGAGCGCGAGATGATTGCGGTGGTCGTGTCGTCAATCAACAAGTGTTTTTATTGCCTTGTTGCCCATGGCGCGGCGGTGCGGCAATTGTCCGGTGACCCGCAGCTGGGGGAAATGCTGGTCATGAACTTCCGCGTCGCCCCGTTGGATGACCGCCAACGCGCGATGCTGGATTTTGCGGCCCGGATGACAACTGGCAGCGCAACGATAGAAGAGCCGGACCGCCAGCGGTTGCGCGATGTGGGATTTACGGATCGGGACATCTGGGACATCGCCAACGTCACCGGCTTTTTCAACATGACCAATCGCGTGGCCAGTGCGACAGCGATGGTGCCCAATCCCGAGTATCACGCCCAGTTTAGATGACCCGTGTCCTGTCCCTCTTACTTTTGTTTGTGCCCGGGCCGCTGCTGGCTCAGGATCTGACGTTTCCGACGGGTGCCCGGCAGGTGTCAGAGCGTATCAGCCCCTTGGACAGCTACGATCTGCCAACGGGTGTGTTTTCTGACGGCACCGTTCCCTATCGGACAGCAGAAGGTCGTGTTGAGCGTCTGACATGGCGGTTGCAGACAGGATCAAGCACGACCTTGCAGATTTTGACCCCGTTGCGCGACCAGATTCAGGCGCAAGGCTTTGATATTTCGTTCGAATGTGAGGCTCGGGCCTGCGGTGGCTTCGATTTCCGCTTTGACACCGAAGTTGTGCCGACACCCGACATGTATGTCGCCATCAACGATTATCGGTTTTTGGCCGCTGCCCGTGGCGACGAGGTCCTGAGTTTGCTGGTCAGCCGCAATGAACCGGACGGCTATGTGCAGATGATCCGGGTCACCCCGGTCGATGCGCCCCCCGCGCCGCCAATTGTTGTCGAAGAGACGGTGGAAAGTTCGGGCGGTCTGTTGGTCGATCTTCAAAGCGACGGGCATGTCATTCTGGGCGATCTGCATTTTAGCTCTGGCGAGACCACTCTGGGCGAGGGCCCCTTCGCATCACTGGGCCTTTTATCCGGTTATCTGACGGATAATCCCGATGTGCGTCTGGCTTTTGTCGGACACACAGATGATACCGGCGCTTTACAGGCGAACATCAACGTCAGTATGCGGCGCGCCGAAGCCGTACGTAACCGCCTGATTGAGGAACATGGTATCTCTTCTGACCGGATCGAAGCGCAGGGCGCGGGATACCTTGCGCCGATCACTTCCAACGCAACGCCCGAGGGTCGTGAGCTCAACCGGCGTGTGGAAGCGGTTCTGCTGGTGAACTGACCGCCCACACGTGAATGAAACGGATGGAACGGTCGTGCCCGAAAATCCGATATGCGGATAAAAAAAGGCCCGTACCATACAGCACGGGCCGGTCAGTTACCGCAGGGAGAATTCTACCAATCCATCGGGCCTTTTTCGGCGTAGGAATGGACGAGGAAGTCGATGAAGGCGCGGACCTTCGGTTGTGTAAAGCGTCCCGGAGGATACACGGCATAGATGCCCTGAACTTCGTCCGGCAGTGAAGGCATGGCATCCACCACCTCACCCGTTTTCAGCGCATCCGCATACAGATAGCTGGGCAGATAGGCGATCCCAAGCCCCGAGATGGCGGCGTTCAGCAAGGACTGCCCGTCATTGACACTAAGCCAACCTGCTGTGCGCACCTGACGCTTTTCGCCCGACGGCGCGGTCAATTTCCAGACATTGCCCGAAGACTGGCTGGAATAGTGCAGCAGCTTGTGCTCGTTCAGATCGTCGATTTTCTGCGGCCGGCCGAACTGTTCGATATAGCTGGGCGCGGCAACCATGCGCTTGACTGTTTCGGTCAGTTTGCGGGCTCTCAGCGTGCTGTCTTCCAGCTCGCCGATGCGAACTGCCACGTCGAACCCTTCTGAAATCAGCTCTACAAAGCGGTTGTTGAGAACCATGTTCACGGTAATTTCGGGATAGGCAGAAAGGAAATCCGACAGTACCGGCGACAGATGGTTCACGCCGAAATCCGTCGCCACACTGATCCGCAGCAGACCAGAGGGATCGGATTGCATCGATGTGACCAGCGCATCCGCTTCGCCCGCGTCATTCAGAACACGCCGGGCGCGGTCATAATAGGCCAATCCAATCTCGGTCGGTGACACCCGGCGCGTTGTCCGGTTCAGCAGACGTGCGCCCAGCCGGGCCTCAAGGCTCGACACGTGCTTGGATACGGCCGATTTGGAGATACCCATTTTCTTGGCCGCGTCAGTGAAACCACCTTGGTCCACCACGTTGGAAAAGGCCTCCATTTCGGTCAATCGGTCCATTCTCGTTCCCCAGGTCTTCTGTTCGTTGTCTCAATATTGCGATCAATCTGGGCGAGAACGGGGCAGATATGGGATAATATCAGGGTTTTGATTCGGATCGTTTGCATCTGGGAAACGCGCCGAGGCTCTGGCTCGCGAAGACGGCATCGCCTGTGATTGATGGGTTTTCTGACCTTCTGACGATACGTGCTATCATCAGAATGGCAATTTTGTGACCAGGGAGGAGATCATGAAAGCCTTTTTCGCCGCGACCGTCATTTTACTATCAGCCACTATTGCGCTGGCCGGGGGGACAACGCCATCCAACCCGGATACCAAGCTGTATTTTGCGAATCTGGCGGATGGCGACACTGTCAAATCACCGGTGACAATCGTCTTTGGTCTGAATGGAATGGGCGTGGCACCTGCCGGAACCGAGGTTGAAAACACCGGCCACCATCACCTTTTGATCGATCGCCCGCCTTTGGGGCAGGGCGAGGATGGTGCAGATGAACTGGCCTATGGCTTGCCTGCGGATGACAACCACATCCATTTTGGCGGGGGTCAGACCGAAGTGACCCTGGAGATGACGCCGGGTGAGCATACGCTGCAACTGGTTTTGGGTGACGCCGGGCATGTGCCTCATGCAACGCCGATTGTATCCGAAGTGATTACCATCACAGTCGAGTAGAAGCGCGACAGGGCACCTGAGCAAGATGCCCTTTTGAGGCGGTGCAGTTACAGGCTGGCCGCCAGCCGCGTGCCCTGATTGATCGCGCGCTTGGCGTCCAGTTCTGCCGCAACATCCGCGCCGCCGATCACGTGGCACGCAATACCGCGGGCGCTCAACTCGTCCGCCAGTGACCGGTCCGAGACTTGCCCCGCGCACAATACAATCGTGTCTGCAGGGATTACGGTGGGGTCAGAGCGATCCTCACCAAAGCTGACATGCAGGCCGTCGTTATCGATGCGTTCATAATTCACGCCGCCAACGAAATTGACGTCTTTCATTTTCAGCGTGGCACGATGAATCCAGCCGGTCGTTTTGCCCAAACCTTTGCCGTGGCGTTGCGCCTTGCGTTGCAGCAACGAGACCTGCCGCGCTGGAGTTGCGGGTTGGGGTCCTTCCGGTGCCAAACCTGCGCGGTGCTGTTCCGGGTCGGTTACGCCCCATTCTTTCATCCATGCAGGCAGGTCAGTGGTGACGCTGTGACCGTCTTCCAGAAGGAATTCGGACACGTCAAACCCGATGCCACCTGCGCCGATCACGGCCACGGATTTGCCCACGTCGGCCTTGTGGCGCAGCACGTCAATATAACTGAGCACATTATTGCGGTCCTGCCCCGGAATCTGCGGATCGCGGGGGGTGACGCCGGTGGCGATGACCACCTCGTCAAAACCGCTCAGGTCATCGGCAGTGACCTCGCGGTTCAGTTCCACCTTGACCCCCAGATCGACCATCATGGTGCGGTACCAGTCGACAAGGCCCCAGAATTCCTCTTTCCCCGGAACCTGTTTGGCCATATTCAACTGGCCGCCAATTTCAGCCGCGCGGTCGAACAGGGTCACGTCATGGCCGCGCTGGGCGGCGGTCATCGCGGTGGACAGGCCAGCCGGGCCAGCCCCAACGATGGCAACAGTCTTGGCAACCTCGGCCTTGGTGATCACCAATTCGGTCTCATGGCAGGCGCGCGGATTAACAAGGCAAGACGTCAGCTTGCCGCTGAACGTGTGATCCAGACAGGCCTGATTGCAGGCGATACAGGGCGCGATCTGCGCCGCCTCACCCGAGATGGCCTTGTTCACGAAATCCGCATCCGCCAGCATCGGGCGGGCCAGAGACACCATATCGGCGCAGCCGGTCGATAACACCTCTTCGGCGACCTCGGGCGTGTTGATGCGGTTGGAGGTGATGATCGGAATGCCCACCTTGCCCATCAGCTTTTTCGTCACCCACGCAAACGCCGCACGTGGCACGGATGTTGCAATCGTCGGAATCCGCGCCTCGTGCCAGCCGATGCCGGTGTTGATGATCGTGGCCCCCGCGGCCTCGATCCGCTGCGCCAGTTCCACAACCTCTTCATGGGTCGAGCCATTGGGCACCAGATCAATCATCGACAGCCGGTAGATGATGATGAAATCGGTGCCCACCGCTTCGCGCGTTCGACGCACCACTTCGATGGGCAGACGCATCCGGTTCTCATAAGACCCGCCCCAGCGGTCCTCGCGTTTGTTGGTGTGGGTCACCAAGAACTGGTTCAGGAAGTACCCCTCGGACCCCATGATCTCGACGCCGTCATACCCCGCCTTCTGTGCCAACACCGCGGCGTGGACGATATCGCTGATCTGTTTCTCGATCCCGCTCTCGTCCAGCTCATGCGGTGGGAAGGGTGAAATGGGTGATTTCACCGGGCTGGGCGCCACGCATTTCGGTCCATAGGCATAGCGACCGGCGTGCAGGATCTGCATCGCGATCTTGCCGCCCGCCTGATGCACCCGATCCGTCACGATGGAATGGTTCGCGACCTCTGTGTCATTGGTCATCATCGATGCGCCGGGCAGAACCGAGCCCTCAAGGTTCGGGCCAATCCCGCCCGTCACCATCAGCGCCACACCGCCGCGCGCCCGGTCGGCATAGAACTCGGCCACGCGGTTCCAGTCGCCGGTCTCTTCCAGCCCGGTATGCATGGACCCCATCAGCACGCGGTTTTTTAGCGTGGTAAAGCCCAGATCCAGCGGGGCCAGCATGTTTGGGTACGCGGTCATGACGAACTCTCCCTGTTTCGGCGCTTAGATTGACGCGCGGGTCACCTTTGTCACGCGAAACCTAACGTCACCCCCTTTGCCCTCCGGATGGCGCTTGATACAGAGGGCCCGAACAACCCAAGAGGCCGCGCATGACCCCCGACCAGATCGCCAAACTGCCCTATCGCCCCTGCGTCGGGCTGATGCTGATGAATGCGGAAGGCCGGATATTCACGGGTCTGCGCAACGATGGCCCCCGTGATGCATGGCAGATGCCTCAGGGCGGCGTGGACAAGGGCGAAGACCCCCGCGATGCCGCCCTGCGCGAGCTGTGGGAGGAGACCGGCATCACCCCCGATCTGGTCGAGATCATCGCCGAGACCCCCGGTTGGCTGCCCTATGACCTGCCCCATGACATCGTGCCAAAAATCTGGAAGGGCCGCTATCGCGGGCAGGAACAGAAATGGTTCCTGATGCGCTTTACAGGTCGGGATGATCAGATCAACATTGCTACCGATCACCCCGAGTTTACCGAATGGAAGTGGCAGGATCCGTCGCGCCTGACCGCGGAAATCGTGCCGTTCAAGCGCGACGTCTACGAAAAGGTCGTTGCCGCGTTCAAGGGACATCTGGCCTGATCACCCTGTCCTCATGATCTGACAACTTGGCGTGAGGGGGCGTGGTTCGCGTCTGCTCGTGTCTCTAGCTTGGTCCGCATGAGAGACGCCACGCACGCCCATCCCGCTATCGCCCCAGCCGGGCGCAAATTCACCGGTTCCGACCGCCGCGCGCCGCTGCGCGAGGGGTTACACAGGAGTGGTGAATATGGTGCGGGACAAACGGCGGGTCGGTTTTATCCCATGGCCTGCGTTGCGCTTGAGGTGACGCAGCGGTGTAATCTGGATTGCACGCTCTGTTATCTCTCGGACAGGGCCGAGATGACATTTGATCCCCCCCTCTCGGTCCTGTTCGCGCGTCTGGCGACAATTCGCAGTCACTATGGTTCCGGTGTTTCGGTTCAGCTGACAGGCGGCGATCCAACCCTGCGCAAGGTCGAGGATCTTGAGGCGTTGTGCCGGGAAATCCGCAGATTGGGAATGCGGTCCTGCCTGATGACCAACGGTATTCGTGCCAGCCGGGCGTTTTTGACCCGACTTGCAGCAGCAGGGCTGGATGATGTCGCCTTTCACGTGGACATGACACAAGACCGCAAGGGCTTCAGCAGCGAGGTCGAACTGAACACCGTCCGCCGCGCCTACATCCGCAAGGCGCGGGGCTTGGGACTGCGCATCCTGTTCAACACCACCGTCTTTGCCGGCAATTTTGATGAGCTCCCTGCACTGGCGCGATACCTGCGGGACCGGCCCGAGGTCGCCTTTGTCTCGTTCCAGATGCAAGCCGATACGGGGCGAGGTGTGCTGCGGGAGCGACCTGACATCATCACGCAAGACAGCGTGGCACGAGCGGTCGAAGAAGGGTATGGGACCGCTCTGCATTTCGACACTGCCGCCGTCGGCCATTCGAAATGCAACCGCTATGCCAGCGTTGTCACCGCAGGTGGGCGGGCTGTTTCGGTGCTTTCGAACGCGTCTTTGGTGCATCGGGTGATGGCCGCGATGGAGCGGGCCGACCGTGCTAGGGACGGGCACCTGGTAATACGTGACAGTGTACGACGGATGGCGCTGCGCAACCCTATGCTGGCACTGCACGCAGGATTGCATCTGGCAGGGTGCGCCTTGCGTCTGGGCGTGGGCCTGCTGCGCGGGCCTTTGCGTCGTCAGGCGGTGTTCATCCACAACTTCATGGGGGCTGACGCGCTGGACGAGGATCGCTGCGCATCCTGTGTCTTCATGGTTGCGACATCTGACGGGCCGCTGTCCATGTGCGTGCACAATGCGCAGCGCGACATGCATCTGGCCAACCCGGACCGCGTTGACGGACCAACGGGCCCAAGCTGGTGGAACGCCGCCGTGCCGCGCTTGTCCGGCGGCCCGGATCTGCCGGATTTGAGCGACCCGGCGCTGGCTCCGATGAAACGGCTGAAAGGGCAGATGCGCGCCCTGCGCCAATCCCGAAAGGATGCTTCATGAGACGTCTTCTGATCCTGCTGATGTTGCCGTTGCTTGCGGCCTGCGCCAGCGTTGAACGTCTGGCCTTGCCCGAGGCTGCACCGTTGCCCGACACGGCACTGACCCGCACGGCCCCACCCCCCGGCGAACGCGTCGATCATCGCGACTGGACCACGTTCCTTTCCCGCTATGTCGCTGCGGACGCGCAAGGCGTGAACCGGGTGGCTTACGGACAGGTGACGCAGGCGGACAAGGCGCGGCTGGACGGGTATCTGACTGATTTGCAGGCCGTAGACCCGGCCAACCTGACGCGAGATCAGCAACTGGCGTATTGGATCAACATGTATAATGCCGTGACGGTGGACGTGGTCCTTGAGGCTTACCCTGTCGCCTCGATCCGAGACATCAAGGATGGGCCTCTGTCCATCGGGCCGTGGAACCGACCGCTGGTGACGGTTGCAGGGCAGTCCCTGACACTGAATGACATCGAACATCGGATCATCCGCCCCACCTTCAACGAACCGCGTATTCACTATGCGCTCAACTGTGCCGCTGTCGGGTGCCCCAATCTGATGGACCGCGCATGGCAGGCCAAAACGCTGGAACGCGACATGGCGGCGGCCGAACATGCCTATATCAACGACCCGCGTGGGGTGCGGTTCAATGACAATGGTGGCCTGATCCTGTCGAAGATCTACATCTGGTTCCGCGAGGATTTCGGAGCAAACGAGAAAGCCGTATTGGCGTATATCGAATCCGTTGCCGAGCCAGATCTGAAAGCACGGCTGCAGCAGGTTTCGCGCGTTAGCGCCTACAAATACGACTGGGCGCTGAACGACGCGGCGACCGGGTCCTGAACGGTTTAAAGCAACCCTTCGGCGCGCAGCAATTCCTGCATGTTCGCCTCGGGGCGCGGTCCGATATGGCTGATCACCTCGCGCGCGCAGACATTGCCGATTTTTGCGCAGGTCTCATAGTCGCGACCCGTCGCCATGCCAAACAGGAACCCGGCGGCAAATTGATCGCCCGCCCCGGTGGCGTCCACCGGCACAACTTTTTCGACCGGCACGTCGAACCGCTGCCCGTCATGCAGAACGGTCACGCCGTCTCCCGAGCGGGTACAGACCACCAAAGGACAAATTGCGGCGGTCTTGGACAGCGCGTCCTCAAGATCGTCGGTTTCGAACAGCGACTTGATCTCGTCCTCATTGCCGATCACGAAGTCTAGTTCGTTCTCGATCAACAGCAGGAAATCGACCCGGTGGCGTTCCACACAGAACGGATCTGAAATCGCGATTCCCGCCTTGCCGCCG
This sequence comes from Ruegeria sp. K11, assembly GCF_056531905.1. NCBI lineage: Bacteria > Pseudomonadati > Pseudomonadota > Alphaproteobacteria > Rhodobacterales > Roseobacteraceae > Ruegeria > Ruegeria sp. K11. Next base: position 197,855 of record NZ_JBQFMP010000008.1, on the reverse strand, counting down.
CCTTTGTGGCAGTTCCGGGCCGCTTCAAGAAACGCGGCTTTGCCCTTTTCCTTGTCGAACAGGTAGCCTTCGAGGAACATGATCTGGCTGTTACCCGCCACATCGGACGACACGTCCTGCGATGACAGCTCGGACGAAATCCCCAGATAGGTATTCATCGACCGCTCGCCATCGGGCGAGACAAAAATCATCGACCGCGAGGTCGGCAGCTCGCCCCCCGGGACCGGAGGGTTCACGAAATCGACCCCATCCTCGTTCATCGCATCCGCATAGAACCGGCCCAAAGCGTCATCATGCACGCGCCCGATAAAGGCTGCATCCAGACCCAGCGCACCTGCGCCCGCAATCGTGTTCGCGACCGAACCGCCGGGTGTCTGCACCCGACCCTCCATCGAGGCATACAGCACCTCACCGCGCTCCTGCTCGATCAGCTGCATGATGCCTTTTTCGATGCCCATCAGTTCCAGGAAACTGTCATCGGCCTGGGAAATGACGTCCACAACGGCATTTCCGATGCCGGTCAGTTGGTAGGTCTTCATAAGGTCTTGTCCTCGAATTGACAGAGATCACGGATGATGCAGGTCGGGCATTGCGGCTTGCGCGCCTTGCAATGGTACCGCCCATGCAGGATCAGCCAGTGATGCGCATGGAGTTGAAAGTCGGCGGGAATGTTGTCTTCGATGGCGCGTTCGACGGCATCCACGTCCTTGCCCGGGCAGATGCCGGTGCGGTTGCCGACGCGAAAGATATGGGTGTCCACCGCCTGCGCCGGTTGCCGCCACCACATATTCAGCACCACATTGGCCGTCTTTCGACCGACACCGGGCAGCGATTGCAGCGCGGCGCGGGAATTGGGCACTTCGCCGCCATAGTCTTCAACCAAAATACGGCTGAGTTTGATCACGTTCTTGGCCTTCTGGCGGAACAGGCCAATGGTCTTGATATGTTCGGTCAGGCCCTCTTCGCCCAGATCCAGCATCTTTTGCGGAGTATCCGCAATCTTGAACAATTCGCGCGTGGCCTTGTTGACGCCCGCATCGGTCGCCTGCGCCGACAGCGCCACGGCAACGACCAGAGTATAAACGTTCACATGCTCCAACTCGCCCTTGGGTTCGGGGTCGGCGTCCTGAAAACGCGTAAAGATCTCGCGGATCGTATGGTAATCGAGTTGCTTTGCCATCCGCGCCTTAATGCCGCCCGTAAGGCTCTGACACAAGCCCAAAGCCAATGCGCAAGTTCCGGGTCGCAGGTCCGAGGCGCGCAGGCTATTGTTTTTGGAAACGAACCGAGGTGAAAGCCATGAATGTCCAGACGCCGGAAAGCGGATACCACTATAACGTCATGCGCCGGGCCATCGACCTGATCGATCAGGGCGGCGAGGGGCTGAGCCTTGACGAACTGGCCCGCCAGATGGACATGAGCCCCGCCCATTTCCAACGCCTGTTCTCGCGCTGGACCGGTGTGTCACCGAAACGCTATCAGCAATATCTGACGCTGGGCCACGCCAAGGCGCTGCTGCGGGAACGGTTCACCACGTTGGAAACCGCGCATAACGTCGGCTTGTCCGGTAGCGGGCGTCTGCACGATCTGTTCCTGAAATGGGAATCGATGAGCCCCGGCGAATACGCCCGCAAAGGCGAAGGGCTGACGATTTATTGGGGCTGGTTCGACTGCCCCTTTGGCCCTGCTTTGGTGATGGGCACCGACAAGGGCATTTGCGGCATTGCTTTCGGGGCTGAAACCGGCGCGGATGCCGCGATGGAGGACATGGTATCCCGCTGGCCGAAAGCGGAGTTTGTGGAAAACTCCGCGCGCCTGCACCCCTGGGTGCAAAGCGCGTTTGGCACAGACCGGTCCGAGACACCGCTGCATCTGATCGGCTCACCCCTTCAGATCAAGGTGTGGGAGGCGCTGATGCATATCCCATCGGGTCAGGTCACAACCTATTCCGAGATCGCGCAGCGGGTTGGCTCTCCGCAGGCCGTACGTGCGGTAGGCACGGCGGTGGGCAGAAACCCGGTTAGCTGGCTGATCCCCTGCCACAGGGCCTTGCGGAAATCCGGCGGTTTGGGTGGATATCACTGGGGGCTGCCCGTCAAACGCGCCATGCTGGCCTATGAAGCTGCTCAGGCGGATGCCTGAGAGAAAAGAGCGAAGCACCATTGGGTGCCTCACCACTGGATCACAGCGGGCGTTTACTCGGCAGCCCAGCCGCCAACAGCCTTGACCTCAAGGAAATCTTCCAGCCCAAAAACGCCGCCCTCGCGCCCGTTGCCGGATTGCTTCATGCCGCCAAACGGAGATCCCGCGCTGCGCGACTGGCCGTTCATCTCGACCATACCCGAGCGCAACGCGCGCGCCATGCGGTTGGCGCGGGCGCCGTCCTGCGTCTGGACATAGTTGGTCAGTCCGTAAGGCGTGTCATTGGCGATCTCGATAGCCTCGTCCTCGGTATCAAAGGGGATCATCGTCAGAACGGGGCCAAAGATCTCCTCACGTGCGATTGTCATCTGGTTGTTGGCGTCGGCGAACACGGTCGGGCGCACGTAGTAACCCTTGTTCAGACCTTCGGGCCGACCGGTGCCGCCCGCGACCAGACGCGCGCCTTCGTCGATGCCTTTCTGGATCAGGTCCTGAATTTTCGTCCACTGTACCTCGTTCACCACTGGTCCGATATGACGCCCTTCCTGGCTGGCTGGGCCGATCGATACCTTGTTCGCCACCTCTGCCGCCGTCTCGACCGCCCTGTCATAGATCGAACGCTGCACCAGCATCCGGCTGGGCGCGTTACAACTTTGGCCGGTGTTGTTCATCATGTGCAGCACGCCGCGTTTCACGGCCTTTTCATCCGCATCGGCAAAGACCACATTCGCGCCTTTGCCGCCCAGTTCCAGATGCACCTTCTTCAGCGTATCGGCGGCATTCTTGGAAATCGCCGTGCCCGCACGCGTCGAGCCGGTAAAGCTGATCATATCCACATCGGGATGCGCCGATAGGCTCGTTCCGACGCCCGCGCCGTCTCCGTTAAGCAAATTGAAAACACCCGGTGGGAAGCCTGCCTCATCCATCATCTCAGCAAAGATCATCGCGTTCAGTGGGCTTTGTTCCGAGGGTTTCAGCACCATGGTGCAGCCCGCAATTGCAGCCGCGCCGACCTTGAGCGTGATCTGGTTCATCGGCCAGTTCCAAGGGGTGATCAGGGCGGCCACACCGACGGCTTCATAGATGATCCGGTCATTCGGGGCGTGATCACCCAAAGGACGATCAAACTGAAACGCCTTGGCGGCTCGGGTGAAGTTTTTGAGGTGCCATATCCCTGCGCCCACCTGTTGGGTGCGCGACATGTCGATGGGCGCGCCCATCTCATGCGACATCGCTTGCGCCAGATCTTCGACGCGGGTCTTGTAGACCTCGATGAGTTTTTCCACCAGCGCGATGCGATCCGCGACCGGTGTCGCCATCCAGCCGGGCAGGGCTGCTTTGGCCGCTGCGACGGCTGAATCTGTATCAGATGCCCCGCCCAATGAAATCACGGCGCAAGGCTCTTCGGTCGAAGGGTCGATGACTTCGAAATCGCGGGGCTCAGCCGGCGCGACCCATTGGCCGTTGATATAGAAATCGCGTTTCTCGATCATGACAGTTCCTCCGGTACAGCATAGATTCGACCGATTGGTCGGTTTATCAGCCACTCTGTCATTGCACGGGCAGAGGGGCAAGGAAAAGCTCTGATCACGTATCGCGATATCTGAATTTCCCTCACGTCAAGACTCAGTGCTTTAACCTGCCGTCAAAGTGATTAGATTTGCTGCAACCGACTCGGTTCAAAAAACCAACAGAGGAGATGCCCCATGGGTTTGCGCATCAATGATACCGTCCCGAATTTCACCGCAGAAACCGATCAGGGAACAGTTCAGTTCCATGACTGGATCGGCGACAGCTGGGCCATCCTGTTCTCGCACCCCAAGGATTTCACCCCTGTCTGCACCACCGAGTTTTCGGCTGTTGCCCAGTTGAACGACGAATGGGCTGCACGCAACACCAAGGTGATCGGGGTCTCGGTCGACGGGGTTGAGGATCACAAGAAGTGGAAGAAAGATATCGAGGCCTATGGCAACGCCAATCCCGGCTTTCCCATCATCGCCGATGACGGTCTGGCCGTGTCCAAGGCGTTCGACATGTTGCCGGCCGAGGCTTATCTGCCCGACGGCCGCACTCCGGCGGACAGCGCCACGGTTCGTTCTGTGTTCATCATCGGGCCGGACAAGCAGTTGAAACTGTCGATGACCTATCCGATGACCGTTGGCCGGAACTTTGCCGAGATTCTGCGCGCGTTGGATGGGTTGCAGATGTCGGCGAAGGGCGTGGCTACCCCGGCCAACTGGATTCCCGGAGAGGATGTGATCATCCCGCCTGCGGTTTCCAACGAAGACGCCAAAGAGAAGTTCGGCGAATTCGAGACGATCTTTCCCTATTTGCGTAAAACCAAAGCGCCGGTTTGAGTGGCAGGCCCGTCTGGGGGGCTGTCTGCCCCCCATCGCGCCAGAGGCGCGATTCCCCCCGAGGATATTTTTGGCCAGATGAAGTGCGGCTTGTTCTGTGTCTCGGGTGTTTTGACTGGCCGGACACGGTCACACGTGATGTGAAACAGGTCGGTATAAGCCGTATAGGTCAATGTCAGCCCGAAATTCAGGGTAAGCGCTGATCCAAGGGATTGGCAACCTACATACATCAACGGCGGACAGGTGATCATTACAGCCGAAGTTTCATGCAGCGCTGCGGGCATGGCGCACAGGCCGTGGGGTTGTTTGCAAGCCAGGCGACAGGTTTTGGCCCGTTCGAGCAGGTCAAAAATCGTGTTGAACACAGGCGATCAGATCAGGATCGTAGTCAAGAGCAGCGCGATGATTGCAAACCCCTCTTTCATCAAGGAGCCCCTTAGATAGGCGTAGGCAGGGGATACAAATGCGAGTCCGATCTGCTCGAAACTGAAGGTCTGGATGATCCGTTCTTTCATCGATCTGGAGGTCATCATTATCCCTTTGCCGCAGTGCCTCGACCGCAATTGTAATGGGACAGACAAGGCGGAGTGTTTTGGTGTGTCCGATCTTTCCTTTGAGGGCATCTTTCAGGAAATTTTTGTGGGTGGCTATGAAGTTGGGCACAGTATTGGGTGTTTGTCGGACGTGCGTGCATCGCCATGGAGTGGCCACGGAGGTTGTCTGCGAGAGGCGATACCCGGCCCAGATTTCGTAGATTCCATGATCTGTGCTAAAGTTCACAGGGCAAGTGTCTTACAGGCGGGCGTATAAAAACATCGAGCTTTCAACTGTGCATTTCAGGAGAAGACGATGGCATTTACCGATTGGTATGTAGAAGGCGAGAGTTTTGGGAACTGCAATTGCGGTTACTCCTGCCCCTGTCAGTTTGAAGAATTACCGACGCATGGCAACTGCCGTGGTTTCGAAGTGCTGGAAATTCGCAAAGGGCATTTCGGGGATACCGATCTGACCGGAGCCAAAGCCGCGTTGATCTATGCCTGGCCGGGGCCGATTTTCGAAGGCGGCGGCGAGATGCAGGTAATTATTGACCCAGGCGCGTCAGAGGCGCAGCGCGAGGCGCTGGAAAGGGTTCTCCACGGGGAAGAGACGGAGGAATTGGCGACCCATTGGTTCGTTTACCGCGCGATGTGCGAGACGGTGCATGACACTTTATTCGAGCCTATCGATTTCGAGATAGATATCGAGGGTCGCAAGGCCAAGGTTGCGATCGGCGACGTGCTGACCTCGACCGGGCGTCCGATCCAGGCGCCGCATGGCGGCGGTGAACATCGGGTGAGAATCGATATCCCCGGAGGTATCGAATTCACGCTGGCTGAAATCGGCAGTGCTTCGACCAAAGCAGATGCCGCGATCAAACTGGATCTGAACGACAGTTTTGGCCAGTGGCATGTGCTCAGGCACGGACCGTCGGGCGTCGCCGCCTGAGTGTTATTGCTGTTGTGGCGGTGCGGGAAGCTGAAGCGGAAGACCGACACCGCTGATGGCGGAATTGATGGCACCCCAAACCTCGCCGACGATCAGGTTCCATGCTTTTTCGATCGTCAGCACGGTCAGCATGGCCAAGTCGCGAGCAAAGAGTTCAACGTGCTTTTTCAAACGATCAATGAACCGCTGGAACATTTGATTGTTCGATCTCAATACGCCCGAGACCCTTTCCCGCGCGATGACAACGGCCAATTCCGCGATATTTTCGGATTGGTTTTTTGCGAAAGTCTGGATGGATGTAAAACCGTTTCCCAATTCATCTTTGAGTAAGTCGAGAATATTGGCCAGAATTTCTGAGGCTTTCATGGGAATACTCCTTATCTCTTCAATGCGGCTTCGATAATTAATGTGGGTTCAATTGCAGCTTGATATTCAGTCAGGAAAAGCTCTTCGCTGTTCTTCGGAAGAGGGCCGGATCGATGCGTGTCCCGAAGATCCGATAAAGTCGCGACCACGAGTTCCAGCTTTTCAGGGGTCGTGTTCAGACATTGTTGCGGCGTGCTGTTGCCGCACACGCTTTTCAAAAGCGGGGATTTTGCCAGTCTCACTCCAAGCGGAGGTGTGGGGCGGGCCAAGGCCTTGTCACGAGCGGCCCCAAAAGCGCCGATCAGTTCGTCATATCTGGCGGAATAAGAGCTGTAGGCGCAGTTCGCGGGGCAACTGCTTAACCCGCTGAAAACTGCCAGAGTCTTTTCATGGGTTTCGTTCAGTTTGCTTTCAAGTTCGGCGTCGAAGGACGGAACGGTCTGGATTGTACAAGCTGCCAGAATTGCCAAAACACCTGCGATTGCTGATGCGCGGCACCGAATAGATACGTTCATAATTGGCTCCTTTAAATTCAAATAGCTTACTATTCGCGTTTTATGTCTGGCAATAAAAAAGACCCCGGCAGTGACCGGGGTCTTTCAGCTCTGTTTGAAAGTGATGGCAGATTACTCTGCGCTTTCTTCTTTCTTTTCTTTCTTCTCGGGAACGATCTCTTCACCGGTTTCCTGATCGACGACTTTCATCGACAGGCGCACCTTGCCCCGGTCGTCAAAGCCCAGCAGCTTGACCTTTACTTCCTGACCTTCCTTCAGAACATCCGACGGATGGTTCAGGCGGCGGTTTTCGATCTGGGAGACGTGGACCAGACCGTCGCGCTTGCCGAAGAAGTTCACGAAGGCACCGAAATCGACGATCTTGACCACTTTACCGGTGTAAACCTGACCCTCTTCCGGCTCAGCGACGATCGAGTGGATCATCTCATAGGCCTTCTTGATCGATTCACCGTCGGGCGAGGCGATCTTGATCACGCCGTCGTCGTTGATATCGACCTTGGCACCCGAAACCTCGACGATTTCGCGGATGACCTTACCGCCCGAGCCGATCACTTCACGGATCTTGTCGGTCGGGATGTTCATGGTCTCGATGCGCGGGGCGTGGACCGAGAATTCGTTGGTCTCGGACAGGGCTTTGCCCATCTCACCCAGAATGTGCATCCGGCCGTCCTTGGCTTGCGCCAGGGCTTTCTCCATGATCTCGGGCGTGATGCCCGCGACCTTGATGTCCATCTGCAGCGAGGTGATGCCGTTTTCGGTACCCGCCACCTTGAAGTCCATGTCGCCCAGGTGGTCTTCGTCACCCAGAATGTCCGACAGGATGGCGTATTCGCCGTCATCTTCCAGGATCAGGCCCATGGCCACACCGGCAACCGGTGCCTTCAGCGGAACACCCGCATCCATCATCGACAGCGAACCGCCGCAGACCGACGCCATCGAGCTTGATCCGTTGGATTCAGTGATCTCGGACACGATGCGGATCGTGTAGGGGAAGTCGGTCGCCGCAGGCAGAACCGCCTGCAGGGCGCGCCATGCCAGCTTGCCGTGGCCGATCTCACGACGGCCCGGGCCACCAACGCGGCCGACTTCGCCAACCGAATACGGAGGGAAGTTGTAATGCAGCAGGAAGTTCGATTTGAAGTTGCCATGAAGCGCGTCGATGAACTGTTCGTCATCACCGGTGCCCAGCGTGGTCACGGCCAGCGCCTGCGTTTCACCACGGGTGAACAGCGCCGAACCGTGGGTCCGCGGCAGCATCGAGGTTTCTGCCACGATCGAACGGATGTCGGTGGTCGAGCGACCGTCGATCCGCTTGCCGCCTTTAACGACGTCGCCGCGCAGAATGCCAGCTTCCAGCTTTTTCATTGCGGAGCCGAGGTTGCCGTCTTCCAGCTGTTCCTCGGTCAGCGCTTCCTTGATCGCGTCACGGGCAGCGGCAACAGCGGCGGTGCGCTCTTGCTTGTCGGTGATCGCAAAGGCGGCGCGCATCTGCTCTTCACCGGCGGCTTTGACGGCTGCGTACAGGTCCGAATAGTCGGGCGCTTCGAATTCAAACGGCTCTTTCGCGGCGTCTTCAGCGAGGCTGATGATCAGGTCGATCACCGGCTGAATCTGCGCGTGCGCAAAGTTCACCGCGCCCAGCATTTCCGCCTCGGACAGCTCGTAGGCTTCCGATTCCACCATCATCACGGCATCTTTGGTGCCGGCAACAACCAGATCCAGACGCTGTTCGGGGTTCAGGCGCAGGTCCTGCATATCGTCGACGGTCGGGTTCAGGACGTACTCGCCATCCACGAAACCAACGCGGGCACCGGCGATCGGGCCCATGAACGGCGCGCCGGAAATGGTCAGAGCAGCGGATGCCGCGATCATCGCGACGATGTCGGGGTCGTTGACCAGATCGTGGCTCAGCACGGTGCACATGACCAGAACTTCGTTTTTAAAGCCGTCAACGAACAGCGGGCGGATCGGACGGTCGATCAGACGCGCGGTCAGCGTCTCTTTCTCGGTCGGGCGCGCCTCGCGCTTGAAGAAGCCACCCGGAACCTTACCGGCGGCATAGTATTTCTCTTGGTAGTGGACGGTCAGCGGAAAAAAGTCCTGACCGGGTTTTTGCGCCCGTGCAAAGGTCACGTTTGCCATGACGCTGGTTTCGCCCAGCGTGGCAATCACGCTGCCGTCAGCCTGACGGGCAACCTTGCCGGTTTCCAGTGTCAGCGTCTCTTCGCCCCACTGCATTGATTTCTTCGTTACATCAAACATATGCGTATCCTAGAACGGAGCACTCCCGCCCCTGCGGGTCTCCGGTTTGCATGGCGGCCCCATTGCCGCCGACCCCATTTATCTTCCGTTCGAGTGCCGGGGTCAGGGCACAACGTCTCAGATGGGTGGCCCATACAGCAGAATACGCGGGAAGGAAAGAGGTCTGACATGTGCCGTCGATCCGGAACTCTGCAATCTGTTGCGCGGGAAGATCGCTCTGCCAGCTCACGTCTATTCACGGGATTTCCGCAGCGCGCGAATGTCTAACGCGGGGTCCGCGCCCGCAGATGGGGCAGGTCTTTGCTGCGCGGTGGGGCGGCCATCGAACTTGAGCAGCGCAAGGGCAGAGGCAGACCAGACCCAGGAATTCAGCCAAAGCAGACCGAACGATGCGGCAAGGCCTTTGAAAAGGACTTCCAAATCCAGATCTGGCAATGACTGGGCGACGACGAGCGAAATGAAGGTCAGTGCGAGCGGGAAAAGGGCATAAAGCATCGCGTAGAGCCCAAAGTAGATCTGGAGGAAGAAGGACACGAAAACCACGCAGGACAGGGGAAGAAAACTGCGCCCGGCGCCGTGAAAAAACCCTTGGCCCGATGCTGTGAGGCTTGCTTCGCGCGCCGCACTGGCCAGCGGGACCGCCATGACACTGTTTGTTACCGTCAGGATCACAACAGCATAAATCGCGTTGCTGCCAAGCCAAAGTAAGCTGAACCCGATCCGGGCGGATTCTGAAGCTTCTTTGATGGTGTATAGGGACAGTCCATTGCCGAGTTGCCAAGTCGCATAAAAGGCGGTCGCAACAGTGCCTAACCAAAGCAAAACACTGTTGAGAACAAACAAGAAAATGCCGTAGAGGACTGACTTCAGAAGCAGGATGCTCATCTCGGTGCGGCGCTGATCGCCATTGAGCGCAAGAGCCGTTCGTATGCCCAGCAGGCTGATGAAGGCCGCAGTTACCGGTTCGCTGAAATGACTTACGAGCCCTGCCGTCGGGATGCTGAGCAAGGTCCAGACGAACGTGGAAGCAATGCTCACGACGATGACGGGCAAAATCATGCGCAAAGCGACGCCCAGCGACAGGAACAGTGAACTAAAGACAAGGGTCATGAAAATAGCGGGCCGATAAACTCTTGGTTGTGCGGGCAGTCACATCTTAACCCATTCGGAATGTCAACACGCCGCAGTCTTTCGGGGCGAAACCTCAGTGACCCAGCGAACGGGCAGCGTGTCGAATACAGGCAGTCACAGGTAAATCCGTGACGCTAACATTATTTTTATGGAATATATTTTGTGAAATTTCCGTGCCGGTATAGGCTTTTACCACTGAACCTGCGGTGGAAGTGACGGAAATGCGCCAAGGGACAACACTCTCCTCTCCGTCCGCTGGTCTAATACCTTGGCGTTTGCACTTAGCGAACAGAAGGGCAGACGAATGGCACAAACCAAGAAAATGCTGGATCCGGATCCCCGGATTTATGACTTCGAGACCGAATATGAGCTTGGGCAGGATAACGTCCGGCCCTTCGGTCTGGACATCCACAATCCGGTCTTTTTGATCTCAAGCATCCTGATCTTTGCGTTCGTCCTGATCGCATTGGCCAATCAGGAGGCCGCGGCAACCTTCTTTGGCTGGCTCCGGCCCTGGCTGACCAGCACGTTTGACTGGTTCCTGGTCTTGTCGGTCGATGCGATCACCCTGTTTTGTCTGGTGCTGATCATCCTGCCAGTGGGTAAGGTGCGGATCGGCGGCAAGGACGCCAAGCCCGACTATTCCTATGCCGGTTGGATCGCGATGATGTTCGCCGCCGGTATCGGCATCGGACTGCTGTTCTTCGGTGTGATGGAGCCGGTCTATTACAACTTTGCCGAGGGCGGCAACGCCGCGCCGCTGGGCATCGACATCGCGGTGCCGGGCAATGAATATGCAGGCATCGTCGGGACCATCCACCATTGGGGCCTCGAAGGCTGGGCAGTTTATGCCGCCGTTGGCCTGAGCCTGGCGATCTTTGCCTATAATCTTGACCTGCCGCTGACCCTGCGCTCGGCGTTCTACCCCATTCTGGGCGAGCGTGTCTGGGGCTGGTGGGGCCACATGATCGACACGCTGGCGGTCTTTGCCACGCTCTTTGGTCTGACCACATCGCTGGGTCTAGGCGCACAGCAGGTCGCCGCCGGGCTTAATGAGGTGTTCGGCATCGAACCCAGCCCGACCGTGACCGTCCTGCTGATCATCGGCATCACCCTGATCGCGCTGGGCTCGGTCCTGCTGGGCATGGATGCGGGCGTCAAACGGCTGAGCGAGATCAACATGATCATGGCCGTGGGTCTGTTCATCTTTGTCATCGTCGTCACCGGCGTCGGCACCGCCATCGCGCGGTATTTCAACGTGATGGTAGATTACGTGACGCACCTTCCGGCGCTGTCGAATCCATTCGGACGAGAAGACACCAGCTATTTCCACGGCTGGACGACCTTCTACTGGGCCTGGTGGATCGCGTGGTCGCCCTTTGTCGGCATGTTCATCGCCCGTATCTCCAAGGGCCGCACAGTGCGTGAGTTCATTCTCTGCGCCCTGTTGGCCCCTACGGCAGTTTGCGCGCTGTGGATGTCGACCTTCGGCGGTGCCGCCATCGACATGCTGAACGCAGGCGGAGCGGAAGGCGTCCGCGCCACGGTGATCGACAGCTATGCCCCCGAAGGCGCGCTGTTCGGCTTCCTGAAAGAACTGCCGCTCTACGGCATCGTCGCGCCCATCGCGCTAGTGCTGATCGTGGTGTTCTTTGTCACCTCGTCCGATTCCGGCTCACTGGTGATCGACACGATCACGGCTGGCGGCAAGATGGACGCCCCGGTGATCCAGCGCGTGTTCTGGTGCACGCTGGAAGGTCTGGTTGCTATCGCGCTGCTGCTGGGCGGCGGTCTTGCCGCGTTGCAGGGGGCTGCGGTCTCGACTGGCATCCCGTTCACGCTGGTTGTTCTGGTGATGTGCTATTGCCTGTGGCTGGCGCTGAAATCAGAGCGGGCCAAGATGTAACGCAGCACCGTCAGCGACAGGATAATGTCTAATGTGTCCGGTCGCTGACATGCGTGAACCCAAAAGAATGGCTTGCAGCGGTTGTCAATGTGGGACCGGTGCAAGCCACACCGGATAGGCGCCGACGACAAAATTCGACCGCTCATTGGAACAAGCGACGACCGGACATTTCACGCCTTGGCCGGTGGAACAGCCCGCTGATACAGATGCCATGTGGTGTGCCCAAGAATTGGTAGGGTAAAGATCAGGCCCAGAAACGCCGGAACCAGTGACAGCAGCATCGTGACCGAGATAATGGCCGCCCAGCCCAGCATAACCACCGGGCTTTCGGCGACGACGCGGATCGAGGTGAGCATGGCAGAGACGAAATTGGTTTCCCGGTCCAGCAACATTGGCATGGCGATCACAGTCACCGCGAACAAAACAGCCGACAGAAACGCGCCGACGCAGGTACCAATGGCCAGAAAGGTCCAGCCCTGTGGGCTGAAGAACACGGTGTTCAAAAACCCGTTCATATCCGAGAATGAAGCATTCTGCAGGGTAATCGCAAGCCACAGCCGCACCTGATAAATCCATACCCAGAAAATGAACAGGGTGACAAAGGCCATCCATCCCAGCTCGCGCTTGCGCTGATTGGCCATGACACCCAGAATGTCCGACCAGCCAAAGCTCTGCCCGCTTTGCAGCCGACGCGACATTTCATAAAGCCCGGCAGCCGCAAAGGGCGCGACCAGCGGAAAGCCTATGACGGCGGGAATGATCATCCAGATTTTGCCCAGCCAGACCAGCGCCCAAACAAACAGGATGCCGAAAAGCGCATAGAACAGACCGAAAAACCCGCTCATGACGGGCCGCGCCAGAAAGTCGGAAAACCCGGCCTTCAGCGATGCCCTGATATCTTCCGCGGACACCGTGTTGACCTCGGGCACAGTACCCTGCTGCGGCGTCAGATCGTCCGGTTGCGAGGACCCTGCGGTTTTGGCTGCCATGACACACTCCTCCGCATGAAACTTTGCATCAGCCGAGGCATCAGGGCAAGGGGGCGGGCGCGACCGGCACCCGCCCCACCCGGCCGTCAGAACTTGCCGTTGCCATGCGCCATTTCGGCCGGAATGGGCGAGACGACATCCCAATGCTCGACGATTTTGCCGTCCTCGACCCGCCACAGGTCAAAAAAGGCCCAAGGCTCACCGCCCATAATCGCATCCGTCGCCACAAAGACGAAGTTGCCCTCGGCCACCGCGAACTGAGGCTCGAATTTGGTGATCACCATACCCTGCGCGGCAAAGGCCTCGATTGCCGCCATCAGGCCGGACAGCCCGTCGTCGATCGAGGGGTTGTGCTGCATGTAAACCTCGGGGTCCATGTAATTCGCGACATTCTCGGGCGCGGCACCGCCCAGCACATCGCGCACAAAGCCCAGCACCAGCGCCTTGTTGTCCTGCGTCTTGTCCAGATCGGTGATCTCGGTGGGCCCGTCTGTCATGCCGCGCCCCGACGCGGTGGTTTCGGGGATGGGCTGCAGGTTGTCCCAATGTTCGACAACCTTCCCGTCATCCACGCGGAAGATGTCAAACGCCGCCAGCGAAGAGGCCCCGAACGCATCCGCATTGTCATAGGTGTTGTGCAGCACAACCATGTCACCCTCGGTGATCACGCGGTGGGTCGTGGCAGTCATGCCCGACTGTGCGACCAGCGGGATCAGACCCATCAGCCCGTCGGCCCCGGTCGCAACCTGCGGATTGTGCTGGATGTAATCGGCGCTCACCATCTGGCGCGCGGCTTCGGGGTCATGCTCGACAAAGGCGGCCGAGAACAGGGCGAGGACAAGCTCTTTGGGGGTCATGGGTCAATTCCTGATGATTCGTGTTGTGGTGATAGTAAGTATTAAAAACGCACCACATTACAATTACGCACTTTAAAATCACATAGTTACTTTCAGGATACTGCCATGTAAAACAATACTTTGCGTCGTTGACCAATAGTATTATGATCGCTGCAGGTATCCATATCGAACCAGAGGTCCCCATGCTTCCCATCGGCGTCAACAGCAAGGCCGAAGCGTCAAACTGCTCAATCCGCTCCGTTCTGTCGAACGTCACCGGCAAATGGCGGATGATCATCATTCTGGCGCTCGAGGATGAACCGAAACGGTTCGGAGAGCTCAAGCGCTGCATCGGGGATGTGACCCAGCGGGTGCTGACCGAAAACCTGCGCGGGTTGCAGCGCGACGGCTATCTGACCCGCGCCGTCGATCCCGGCCCGCCGGTTGCGGTGTCCTATGCGCTGACGCCTCTGGGCCGTGACCTGCTGGGCCTGCTCAAGCCGCTGGTCTACTGGTCGCACGAGCAGATGGATCAGGTCAAAACCGCGCGCATGGAGTATGAGCGCGCCCACCCGGACTGAACCCTCCGGCTCAGGGGCACCTATGCCCCGCGACGCAGGTTCCGTCTTCCTGGCGGATCACGGTCGAATGTCCGGGTGACCCGCCCGGCATCGGTACGCCGGTCGACAGGATGAAGCGGACCGAATGCCCGCCGTTCAGGCCCGCCGGGAACCGCGGGATCGGCTTGTCGATCTTGAAATAGCCATCCGGCGTCTGGCTCAGCGCGCCTTGCCGGGCCAGTTGCAGCAATCCCGCCTGTTGCGGCAGCACGTCATAAGGTTCGACCTGATGCGAGGCCAGAACCTCACCTTCGGCAAATTCCAGAACCCCGCCCTTGTAATGGCGTAGCAGCAGCTTCTGCAGTCGACGCTCCAGATCGCCAACCTGTTGCTCCTTGGGCGGGTCCAACACCTGCACCCCATCATCGGTCACAAGGTAACGCCGGTTGTTCTTGATGATGGTCAGCCCGTTCGCCTTGGTGCCGCCGCCCGTGATGCCCTTATGTGCGCCCGAGGGCAGGTGAATCTCGCCCAGCGTATAGGCCCCGAACATATGATCCACATTGCGCTTCAGCTTGGATGAGACCCGCCCTTTGGCGGCGATCGCTTCGCCCGAGTCGCGGTCCTTGAAATACTTGGGCAAACAGTTGCGCCCGGGTTCGAAGTGAACGACCTCGGGCGCAAGCCCTGCAACGCCGACACCCCGGGCGGTGGCGGGGGCGACAAACCGTTCCACCCGGTCCGTGTCGCCGGTGATCTTCCAGACGATCGAGTCGAATGCCGTCGCAAGGATATACAGCGGCGCATCGCCCTCTTCGATATGGATCACCGCCGCCGAGGTCTCTCGGTCCAGCCCCGACATCGCCATATTGGAAACGGCATAGCCCTCATACCCGCCGAGCAGCAGGATTTCGGCCTCTGCCGAAGGTTCGGGAAAGTCGCACACCCGTCCGGCGACGGGTTGGCGCAGGGATTTCGGAGGGGTGACGTTCGGTGACACTTCACTGGCTGCAATCTTTTCGACGGTCTGCGCGATCTCGTCCGGGGTGACCTTGCCGTCCTGATTGGCGTCAAACTGCAAAAGCTCTTCCATCCGTTTCCGGTCCGGCCGCATCCGCGCCTCGCGCGACATTGCGTCTTGCCAAAGCTCGGTCAGCGACAAGCTGCCGTCGCGGTTGCGATCTGCGGTTGCCAGAAGGGTCTGCAGCGCCACCGACTGACCTTGGTTCAGATAGGGCAGCTGTCGCTCGACCTCGGCTGTCGAAACCTCCATGTCGCCATCCAGATCGAACGCCAACACGCGACCCAAGGCATTGGCCCGCTGCCGCGCTGTCTGCATCGCCTCGTGCACGGCGATGGCGTCTCGGGTCAGCTCTCCACCGGGCGCGTATTGGAACAGCTGCCGGATCGCCTCTTCCGTGAAGGCGTTGGGGTTCAGGGCGATCCGCTCGATCATCTGCCGCGTCAGGTTCGGCCCCGGTTCGGGTGCGGGTTCCGACTGTGCCGACGCGATCTGCCCCGCCCCGACCAACAACAGGGCGCATAGGAATCTGTTAAGCTTCATAAAATCAATGTCCTGAAATCAACACTTGGGTAATGGATAGCACCCGATGGTGGCAGGGCAATCGTTAATGAAAGGTTAACGTCGTCGGGGCGCAGTCTGTGGGCACCGGTCGCTGCTGTGTTTATCGAACCGGGACCCCAGAAAACGAAAAACGCCCGCCAAAATGGCGGGCGTAAAAACGTACAAATTGCACAAAGTGGCTCTCAGAGCTTGTACAATCCGGACAAAACGCGCTTAGCGGCGGATGCCCAGCTTTTTGATCAGGTCCTGGTACCGGGCCTCTTCCTTGCCCTTCAGATAGTCCAGCAGCTTACGGCGCTGGGCAACCATCTTCAGCAGACCACGACGACCGTGGTTGTCTTTCTTGTGGGTCTTGAAGTGCTCGGTCAGGGTGGTGATGCGCGAGGTCAGGATGGCAACCTGGACTTCGGGCGAACCGGTGTCGCCGTCCTTGGTTGCGAATTCTTTCATGACGCGTGCTTTTTCAGCGGCAGTAATCGACATCGGGGTCTCCTTTAAAGGTTAGAGTTGATGGCGCAGGCCGGGATGTCGTCCAGCACAGGCCCATGGAGAAAACCGCACCGATTCCGGAACGGATGCGCGCGTATAGGCGCATTCCGTGCAAATGGCAAAGAGATTCTGCAGCGTCAGCGCAGAGTGGCAAGCTGTGTCAGATCAGCTCGATGTCTTCGAGCGACACGTCATCTGCCTTAAACAGCGTGGCGACGGTTTGCCCGTCAACGATCACATGTTTCAGGTCTTCATTCTCGGTATCTGTCTCAAAGTTGATTTCGGGATCAGGCTCGCCCTCCCACTGCAGCAGCAACTTGTCCTGACCCGATTGGAAATCCATCACCTTCACAGGCGCGTCCTCTTCCTCAGGCGTCAATATGATCTGGTCGTTCCCATCCCCCCCGGTGACAATATCACCGCTCTCGGCGTGGATCGTGTCATCGCCCTTGCCACCATTGAGGAAATCGAACGAGTCATCGCCGTCGTGGCCAAACAGCAGGTCATCGCCATCCCCACCAAACAGCGCATCATTGCCTGCGCCGCCATCCAATACATCGTGTCCGCCGCCACCTTGCAGGGCATCATCGCCGGTGCCGCCGGACAATATGTCATCGTCCTGACCGCCATACAGCGCATCTTCGCCGTCGCCACCCTGCAACTGATCGGCACCAAAGTGGCCGTAAAGCTTATCATCGCCGTCGCCGCCGTGCAGCACGTCATCATCCGCCCCGCCGTGCAGAACGTCGTCGCCCTGCTCCCCCGACATCAGGTCGGATCCGGTCCCGCCATGCAGAACATCATCCCCGTCGCCGCCGATGACCGTGTCATCGCCGCCATACCCGTGGATTTGATCGTTGCCATCCTGCCCGGTCAAAACATCCGGCGTCTCGTCCCCGGCGACGACACGGTGGCCTTCGAATTCCGAAATGATGGTGCCCGTGAATGGTTCAGGAACATCCGTTGGCGCAGGGTCATCAGTGTTTTCATCGACGTCCAGAAAATCCCCCTTTGGCAAATCCTCGGGAGTGTCCTCTGACACGGGGTCATCCTCAACCTCTTCATCCGCGGCAAACACGTCACCAATGGCGTAAGCGGCCCCGCCAACGGCTGCGAGGCTCAGCACTCCGATCAGAAACATGGACTCCCTCCGTGAACGCGCTGTTTCGAGGGTAAAATATTCCATTAGATCAGGGGTTTGGTCAAAGACAAGTTGAGTCCTTGGTTAACCCTTTATCACCACGGTTCAGGGCGTTGGGTATATGCAATGTACAGTGGATGCTTGGGGTGACCTGCCTTGGTCAGCCCTAGATGGAACAGAGGTTGCCCGGCACTGCGCAGCAACGCCTCGACGGCCGGGCCGCGATCCAGATGCGCGCCATGGGTGCCCCAGGCAGCGATGACCTGATCGGCCCATTTGACGCCGTCCAGAATGGCCGCGTCGTTGGCGGGGCCGACCGGGTCGGCGGTGGCACGCATCTTGCGCGGATCGGTGTCGCGCCAGGCAAAGATATTGGTGACCTGAAAGGCTCCGAACCCCAGCGCCCGCGCGCGGCGTTCGCAGCGTTCGACCGTGGGGTCATTCTGCACCTCGGTCGCGGTCGAGGGGTTCAGCATGACGAACAAAGCCTTACGCCCCGCCGCATCCCAGACACGGGTGAGGCTATAGCGATACTTCTCGCAATCGGAATAGACGGCGGTCGAGGGCGCGTCGCCCTTGGTGTGGGTTCGGGTGATCATGTCCACCGCCTAACATGCGGCTCAGGAAACGAACACCCGGCTGGGATGCAATTCGCCGGATTTGTAGATACCAACAGCCACGGCCTTGCCGTCCAGTGAGGCCCATGCCTCGTCGCCATACTCCACGTCCGAGGCCAGAACCATACCGGGGTTTCCGTTGCGCAGACGTGTGGCCCCTTCTGGGGTGCATTTCAGCTCGGGCAGGTCCGACAGGCCGGTTTCCAGCGGGTGCAGATAGGCGTCCAGCGCGGTGGTTTTGGCCATCTCATCGATTTGCTCGATGCTCAGCCCATCCTCGGCCTCAAACGGGCCCGACCAGATGCGGCGCAGTTCCTTGACGTGACCGTGGCAGCCCAACGCTGCACCCAGATCACGGGCGATGGACCGCACATAGCCACCTTTACCACAGGTCATTTCCAGCACGACGTGATCGGCGTCGGGGCGGTCGACCAGAACCAGTTCCTCAACCCAGAGGGGGCGGGCGGACAGCTCTACCTCTTCGCCATCGCGAGCCAGTTTGTAGGCGCGTTGACCGTCGATCTTCACGGCGGAGAACTTGGGCGGGACCTGCATGATCTCACCCAGAAACGGGCTGAGCGCCTGTTTGATGTCCTCATCCGACGGGCGCAGAACGCTGGACGCAATTACCTCGCCCTCGGCATCGTCGGTGTTGGTGGCCTGACCCAGACGCACAGTGAAGGTGTAGGCTTTCAGGGCATCGGTGATATAGGGAACCGTCTTGGTCGCCTCGCCCAAAGCCACTGCAAGAACGCCGGTCGCCTCGGGGTCCAGCGTGCCTGCATGGCCCGCTTTCTTGGCGTCCATTGCCCACCGAACTTTGTTCACCACAGCGGTCGAGGTCATGCCCGCAGGCTTATCCACCACCAGCCAGCCCGAGATGTCGCGGCCCTTGCGTTTGCGTCCCATAGTTCACCCAGATTCGTGCCAAGGCGCGCGAGTTAGCGGATCGCTCAGGCGCTGTCAATTTCAGGGTGCGTCTTCGACCACACCCACGATCGGCCCCAGCGAGAAACCGATATCCGAGCGATTGCTGGCCCGCTCATACATCCGCGAGATATTACCATCGAAGAACAGCGCATTCGGCGTTTGCAGCACATCGAGAAACAGCCTGCCGAATTCGTGGAAGGTGACGTAGTCATCCGAAATCGCAAACACCGCGCGGGTGCCATCGGCACTGGTGCCCACCCCGTTGCGGATAAAAAGCGACGTCGAGTCGGGCAAAAAGCGCGGGTGCAATTCCCCATCGATCACCAGCATCGGACCGGATTGGGTGGCGAAACGGCAGTCTGGCGCCTGATCGACAAAGGCAAGCGTTTCGAACACATCAGCGCGGCCATCACGGATGCAGAACACACCGTTGGGCAGCAGACCGAAATTGCCGGGGCCGGGGTTGGCGATCACGCGCATCTGCTCTTGCCCGTTCTCGACATAATGGCCGACAGGCGAGCGGTCGTCGTGATACATGCCCGCGTTCATCGCAAAGGCCAGACGTTTGCCCTGCGCGGCCAACACTTCGTTCACGCTGGAAAAGTGGCCCAGCACATCTCCGTTCGCGTCGTTCAGGAACAGGCGCAGATCTTCCGATGCATCCACCTCGCAGACGGTGTAGCGCTTGTCTTCATGGGTGACCTTCTCGCAAGTCACCGCACCAGCCTGCACGGCCCACAGGACTACGCCTATCGTGGCAAATGCCCGGATCACTCGTCCAGATCGCGGCGCACCGCGTCCTGCTCGAACATGCGGCGGGTGTCATCCAGACGGTCGAACGTGTCATCCAGCCGGAACCGCAAATCGGGCGAGAATTTCAGGCCGACCTTCTTGCCGACCATGCGCCGCAGCTCACCCTTGTTGCGGGCCAGCAGTTCGATCACATCCTCCTGCCCTTTGCCGCCCAGCGGTAGAACATAGGCGGTGGCGATTTTCAGATCGGGCGAGGTGCGCACCTCACCCACGGTGATCGACATGCGGTTCAGGTCGGGGTCATGGACATCTCCGCGCGCCAGAACCTCGGACAGGGTGCGGCGGATCAGTTCGCCGACACGCAGTTGCCGTTGGGACGGGCCGGGGCCATCGTGGAATTTGTTCTTTGCCATAATCCCCGATCTAAGCGCAAAGCTGGCCTTTGCCAAGCGGGCGCGAACGGGGTAGGAGGCTTTGAGCCGACTTAACGAAAAGGACCAGCGCAATGACCCATATTCCGGGGATCGTCATCACAGGGGCTTCGGGCCGAATGGGGCAGATGCTGATCAAGACCGTGACCGACAGCGATCAGGCGCGTCTGGTCGGCGTGGTTGAACGTAAAGGTCATGACTGGGTCGGTCAGGATGTGGGCACAGCTATGGGCGGTGCGGCGTTGGGCGTCATCGTTACGGACGACCCGTTAGAGGCCTTTGCGCAGGCGCAGGCAGTGATTGATTTCACCGCGCCCGAGGCAACACTGGAATTCGCCGCACTGGCGGCGCAGGCGCGCTGTGTCCATGTGATCGGCACCACCGGCATAACGGACGAACAGATCGCCGCGCTGGAACCCGCCGCGCGTCATGCGGTAATCGTGCGTGCGGGCAACATGAGCCTCGGCGTCAACCTTTTGGTGCAGCTGACCAAGAAGGTCGCCGCTGCGTTGGACGACGATTTCGACATCGAAGTGATCGAAGGCCACCACCACCACAAGGTCGATGCGCCCTCGGGCACCGCCTTGATGCTGGGTGAAGCCGCCGCCGAAGGACGCGGGGTCAATCTGGCGGATGTGGCCGACCGGGGGCGTGACGGCATCACCGGTGCCCGCAAGCGCGGCGATATCGGGTTCCACGCCATTCGTGGCGGAGACATCGTGGGCGAACACGACGTTTTGTTCGCCGCGCCCGGAGAGCGCATCGTCCTGCGCCATCTGGCCAGTGACCGCGCCATATTTGCCCGCGGTGCTTTGAAAGCCGCGCTGTGGGGACAGGGGAAAGCTCCGGGTCAGTATGACATGGTGGATGTGTTGGGATTGTAGGGGCTGCAGCTAGATGTAGGTGCGCGCAAGTACAAAAAGAATGAACATCACGATCCAAAAAAATACCGCTGCAAAAAGCGATGCAAACTGTATCATGAAAAAGTGGATGTAGTTGGAATTCGGTACGATTCGAATCCCATTTGGCACGTTTAGATCATCGCATATTTCGTTCCTAAACCACATATTGCATGCCCCATGGGCGTTCAGAAGCAATCGTCTGCGTGATGGCGGTGAGCCTCTTGTTCTGATCCAGAAGTCAATAAACTCGTCCTTAAATTTGAATATCGGAAAAACCGAAGTCAGAAAAATCATGGAAGCCCACGATGTTAGGGCCATGATGAAAACGAAACCAAACATGAACAAAAACAACGTTAGCATGTTTTTCCTTATTTCATGTTTTTCCAATGTATAGGTTGAGACCGAGCATTCTATAGGAGGCCCGATCTCAGACGGTCGGAGCGTAGCAGAAAGCTCTTTTTGACGCCAAACAGTAAGTCTCGTTCTAAAACCGTGGACCTCCTCTTTTTTGGCTCTAGGCTCGGCACATGGAGACTGAAAAATCGCGCGTCGTTCCTGGGATGTTGCTGGCAGTGTTCTATGTGACGCTGCTGCCCTTTGTCGTTCACGGGTTCGGCATGATCGGTGTCGGGTTGTCCGAAGATGCCGCGCAACGCAGCTATCTGTTTCAAAAGGGGCAAGGCGTCGGCAATGCGGCGATGATGCTGCACATCTTTGCCGGTACGGTGATGCTGGTGCTGGTTCCTTTGCAACTGCTGAAAGGGCTGAGGTGTAAATTCATCGGGTTTCACCGACTGTTGGGCAAAGTGCTGGTGACCCTGGCTTTGATCACCGGGCTGGCGGGTATGACCTATATCCCTTTGCGCGGCACAATCGGTGGGCCGGTGATGTCGGCGGCTTTCTTTCTCTATGGTCTGTGTCTGTTCACATCGGCCCTGATGGTTGCGCGAATGGCGCTGATCCGGGATCGCGCGGGTCATTGGGCGTGGGGGTTGCGGCTGTTCTGGCTGGCGCTGGGATCGTGGCTGTATCGGCTGCACTACACGCTTTGGTATCTGCTGACCGGAGGGCTGGGGTCCGAGCCCGATTTCTCGGGCCCGTTCGATCTGGTGCAGAATTTCGCGTTTTTTGTACCCTACCTGGTCGGTGTGCAAGTCTGGGTCATGTGCAAACGCCCCTTGCATCAAGGTGATTTGCCTCAAAGGCCCTAACGGAACGCAGCAAGCCCCGGTGGATTGGTGCCCTCGTGCTCGGCCTCTGCAAACAGCGCGCCCAACCTCTGATCCCATGTCGGGAACTGGCCGGTTAGGACATAGGTCAGCCGTTCTGCCCCGATGGAAATGCCCAATGGCGCGACCTCACCGCCGATGATGATCTCGCCGATCTCGGTCCAGTTGGCCGATGGGGGATAGGCTGTTGGCGCGGGTTCGGGTTGGTCGCCAATGCGGTAATAGACGCCCATCGTGACCAGATAGTCGTCGCCAAACGGGTCGGGAAAGAAATAGCCCGAAGCGTCGCGGGCGGCCAGCGCCTCTGCCTCGTCGCGCAGCAGGACTTTTTCAGCGAAGGAGAGGTTCAAGCCGTCCAGCACGGGGCGCATATCTTCTGCCTGCGGCACACTGACAAAGGCGATGCGCGCGGGGTCGAGGCCGAAGGTCTCGGTCAGGAGCTGCAGCATCAGCTGGGTCGTCTCTCGACCCGTGACCGTTCCGCCCGGATGGCAGCCGACCTCGTGAAACAGAGGCAGGATATCGGGGCGGGTTCTTTCGTCGACATCGCCGACACGGGCCAGAGGTTGGATGATGAAAGCGTTCGTCGGCAGAGCATCCTGATCAAAGTCGTGCCGCAGGCCGCCGTTATAGTTCGCATCACCGGTGGCGATTGACAGAGGCGGGGATTCGGCGAAACCAAGCGCGGCATAGGCCGCGCGCAAGCGATCAAGCGTGTCGGTAAACTGAGCCTCGAACGCGTCATTGTTGCCGGTTGCGCCAAGGGCAATTCGCGGCAGCACCGCGCTTGCCGTGGCTGCGGTTCCCAGTTGGACCAGTTTCCGTCGGTTCAATGCCATCTTTGCCTCCATCGCACACGCCCAAGGAGAGTATCGCAGATGTTTGCGGCAAAGGTTAAGGGAATCTGAAAACGCCCCCAAAGGGTGTGTCCTTACAGGTCCTTGATCTTATCCGCGCGCAGCGGGCAGGCGAGGTAGACACCGAACTCCTGCCCGATATCGGCACTGACACGAGCATGAACTGCGCCCTGACGATCAAGGAACCGCTGGGTGTCTTCGACCGGGAAAATCCCCTCGTGCCAAATGCCGGGATGGATATAGAGGCCTTTGGAGCCGTCACACCAGAAGGCCACCACCTTTTCCGGTGTCAGATTGTCACCCGGCAGGGCAGCGGGGATGATGAAGGGTTTGTTGTCCAACGGCCAAAACATCTGACCGCCATCGGGGTGATAATTCATGTGCCACAGCAAGACCTGATCGCGCGGCGCGGTTTGCCGGTCCGCCTGCGCCTGCTGCGGGTCGGTGGACCAGCCCAGAACATAGTGGCCGCCGACCGCCTCGTTCCGGCCATAGAGCACGTCGCCCTTCCATTCGCCGTGAAAGGTGCCCTCGACCCAGCCGCCTTCGTCGCCGGTGCCGTCATCGATGGGCCGCCAGCCCTGTTGTGGCCAACGGGTGATCTCGATCTCGAACCCTTCGGGGTCGTCGACCAGACAGCCATAGCCTTTGACGGATTCGTCGGTGGCCCGGATCAGGGGAACCTCGTGCCAGGGCAGCGAGGGCTTGGTGCTGGCTTCAAAGATGTATTCGGGGGCGTTCATGCGACCTCCATATGTTTATCGACCATACGCTGCACCATCGGGGCGAAATGAGCGAAATCAGGGGTTTGCATATCCGCACGCTTGCCAGCCTCATCCAGATATCGCACCTGAATGATCTCTTTCAGGTTCGGGTTGGCCTCGAAGGCGGCGACTTCTTTGGCGCTCATCGGGCCGCCCTGCAGTTCCAGCGTGTGGACCGAGGCGGCTGATAAGCGGTTGAAATAGTCTGGCTTGGTGGCGCAGAGATAGCGCTTGGCCGCCACATGGTATCGGCAGCAATCGGTGATGACAGAGGGAAAGAACTGCTCCAGCACCTCGGCCCCCGCGTCCTCGTGGTGCCGATCCTCGGTGTCGTCGGGGTGGTAGGTGCCGAATTCCGAGGTGAAGTGGCCGATGTCATGCAGCAGCGCGCCGACGATGATTTCCTCGGGCATGCCGTTCTGTTCGGCGATGGTCGCGCCTTGCAGCATGTGCTGGGCCATGGTGACCGGTTCGCCCAGATATTCCTCACCGCCCCGGCGGGCAAAGATATCGCCGATGAAGGCCACTATATTGTCGCGGGTCAGGGTCGAGAAATCGGGTTTCATTCCGCCGCCTCCGGTTGTGTCATCTCCATCGCCGCCAGTGTGGACAGTAACCCGTCTTTGTCCGCATAACATCCCTGTAGCCAGCGCGACCCTGCGCCCGAGTACCCAAGACGGGCGTGCAGGACGCGGGTGTTGTCGACGATAAAGCTTTCGCCGGGTTCAAGTTTGAACGACACGCCCATCGCCGGGTCGTCGATGATCTCGGCCAACTGACGATAGGCGGCATAATAGGCCTCCATCTTGTCGAACGGGATGTCGACCAGCGGCGCGGTCGAGCGATTGTTGAAGCGGATGCCGATCAACTCGCCATCAGGGGACAGTTCGATCATCGGGCGGCGTGCGCGCAGGCAGACCCCGTCCGAGCCCTTGTATTCGAACCGCGCGGGATAGCCTGCCAGCAGGGCGAAGCCCTCGGGGTTCTGATCGCGCAGCTTTTCGGCAGCGCGGAACCCGTCGACCACGATGGAGTCACCGCCCTCGGCGCTGTTCTCAAGACAGTAGAGGATCTGCAGCGTCGGCACCGGGTCGCGATAGGGGTTGTCGGTATGGGCCTGCAAACCCAGCCCGGTATAGGCGAGGTTGGTCGGGTTCACTTCCGTGCGCACCTCGAAATAGGGGCCATAGTTGGTCTCGCGGACATAGCCGAACAGGTCCGCCACCCGCAGCAGCGATTCCGGTTCAGTCGGGCCGCCTGTCAGCTTGGCAAAACCGTATTCGGCGACGGCGGCCAGCCAGTTGCGTTTGGCGGCGGGGTCGACGTGAACCTGAGCCCAGTCGCCGCTGGGCGCGTCGATGCCGTGCGCCCATGTGGTGATCCCGGGGGCGATGCGCCCGATATCCGCATTGTGATCACGGTCGTAGCTGTGCGAGGCCAGCCAGTCGGCGGGGAAGGTGACGGTCTTGTCTTCGGGCTGGAAAGTGACCTGTAGATCGCCATTGGTAACCTCGGCGGCGCGGATCGCGGTATCGGCGGGGATGTCGCCGATGGTGATCAGACGCTGACCATTGCCCGGCGCGCGGGTCTCAGGGTCCAGCGCGTTGTCGCGCAGCCAGATGGCGTGAAACCGGGATCGGGTGCCGCCGGTGAATTCAACAGTCACGACCGACGAATCATGGGTGGCTTGGCGCAGCATTGGGGTTCTCCTGTTCAGCGCGAGCTATGGTTGAGGAGATACGCGGTTCATGGCATTACGACAATTAATCCTTATTGCGACTGAGGGTTGGAAAATCTAATGTCTAAGAAACAGATTGGATTGCCGCCGCTGGACTGGCTGCGTGTGTTCGAAGCCGCAGGCCGGTTGGGTGGCTTCTCGGCCGCCGCGCGCGAATTTGGCCTGACGCAGGCAGCGGTCAGTCAGAGGATCGGCAATCTTGAGGCGTGGCTGGGCCGATCGCTGTTCGTGCGTGAGGCGCGCGGGGTGTCGCTGACCATCGAGGGCGAAAGTTACCTGCCGCTGGTGCAGGACAGCCTGCAGGCACTGGAGCGAAATACCGAGGACCTGTTCGGCAAATCCCCCCGCGAGTTGCGGGTGGCTGGGTTGTCGTCGCAAATCCACGCGCTGGTTCTGCCCGCTCTGCCCGCGTTCCTCGAGATGCGGCCCAAAGTTCGGGTGATGACCGATTCCGTGGCCCGCCGGTCGTCTCTGGAGGAAGAGCGGACATGGTTGCAGCTTCGCTATGGTCGCGGATCATGGCCCGGTCGCAAGGCGAAACTGATCGCGCCCGAAGTGTTGGCACCGATGGCCGCGCCGGGTGTCGAATGGGGCGCGCCGGTCATTGATCTGCGAGGCGAGCGGCCCGGTTGGCAGGATTGGGCGCAGGTCGCCGGAATCGGGGACTTGCCACCGGGTCGCATCAGTTTTGATTCCATTGGCCACGCGATCACGGCAGCCCGGGATGGGTTGGGGATCGTTTTGGGCTCGGTCCCGCTGGCGGCAGGGAGCCTGCAGTCAGGACGTTTATGCAAGCTGGACCTGCCAGAGCTGAAAACCAAAGACGGCTATTGGCTGACATGGCCCGAGGATCGGGTGCGATCAAAACGCCAGCGGGCGTTGATTGACGATTTCCTGCAGGCGTTGCAAGGCGCGGGCTGATTAGAAGTCGATGGCGATACCCTTTTTCTCCCAATCGCCGTAACGGGCCGGATCCGGGCCGTCGCGCCCGCCCAGCTCTTTGGGCTGTGCCTTGGCTTCCGCCTCGGCCTTCCTGCGACGCTCTTCGGCTTCGGCCAGGGCGCGCTGGGCAGCGGGGGGCAGGTCTTTGCGCTGGTCGCTCATGACATCGGGTTCCTTTCCGTTCCGCGCCTTGATATACGCCCTCGTCCGCTCAAGGCAATGCGGACGAGGGTCACAGCAAAGGCGATTACATGTCCGATAACGCTACAGCCGCGCGGCGCAGCGCGATCTATCTTCTGGATCAGATTCTGGGCGAAGGACGGCTTTTGTCCGAATGCCTTGCTGCGGGCGCTCTGGACCGGCTGGACCCCGAGGACCGTGCCCGGGCCCAACGTCTGACGCTGGAAACCCTGCGCGGGATGGAACGAGCCGACCGGCTGCTGGACAACCATCTCAAGCGTATCCCCGCCCTGGCCGTCCACAACGCATTGCGCCTGGGCGCGGTCGAGCTGTGCCACGGAGAGGCCGCGCATGGCGTGGTGAATTCGATGGTCGAAATCGTTGGCCGCTCGCGCAAGCATGGCCGTTTGAAAGGGCTGGTAAACGCGGTTTTGCGAAAAGTTGCCGCCGAAGGCCCCGATGCCTGGCCTAAAATTCGCGTGCCGCGCCTGCCGGACTGGCTGCGAGAGCCGCTCATCATGGCCTGGGGCGCCGAGGCCGTTGCGGGCATGGAACGGGCGCATTTCGATGGGGCACCGCTGGATATCACGGTAAAGCCCGGTGCAAACGGCCCCGGTGAGGCCTTGCCGACTGGGTCCATGCGCCTGCGTGATGCGGGGCAGGTTTCGGCGTTGCCCGGCTATGATCGCGGCGATTGGTGGGTTCAGGATGCGGCGGCGGCTCTGCCGGTTCAGGTTCTGGCGCCGACAAAGGGCGAGCACATTCTGGACATCTGTGCAGCACCCGGTGGAAAGACCCTGCAGCTGGCTGCAATGGGGGCCGATGTGACAGCGCTGGACATTTCGGACACACGGCTGGAGCGTGTGCGCGAGAACCTTGGGCGCACGGGGCTGAAGGCCAAGGTGATCGCGGGGGACGCGCTGGACCATCAGGGCCGGTATGATGCCATCCTTCTGGACGCTCCATGCTCGGCCACAGGCACGATCCGGCGTCATCCCGATTTGCCCTTTGCCAAGGACGGTTCGGAATTCGGCGGGTTGATCGATCTGCAGGCGCGCATGTTGGCCCATGCATGGGGTCTGCTGAAACCGGGCGGGCGGCTGGTCTATTGCACATGCTCATTGCTGCCGGACGAGGGCGAGGTTCAGATCGAAGACGCGCTGGAGCAGCACAAGGACATGACCATCGACCGGGTGGCGCTGAGCGTTGCCGGGGTTGACGCGGGCTGGATCACCGAGGAAGGCGGGTTGCGCCTGCGGCCCGATTATTGGCCTGAGCAAGGCGGCATGGACGGATTCTATATCGCCCGCCTGAACAAATCAGGCTGAGGCGACGCTTTTCGATGACTTGACGTTCGGACCTGTCTATCGTTGGTTCAAACGCCAGCAGAGCGTGAGGGGCAGAGTCGCAAGCGTCATGTCAGATTCGGACACAATGGCCAACCGCTGGTCGCGGTTTCAAAACCGCTTTTATGCGCGGCTCAGCCAGCGCCAGAAGGCGGTGTCGGGCTTTGTGGGGCAGCCGGAGCCTCGCACGGTGGGCTCATTTGCGCGCGGACGGCAACTGGTCGCTGGAAACCTGTTGTTCTCTGGCTTTCTGGTCGAGGCAGAAGACACTGAGCTGTGGGACGTCGCCGCCCCAAGCGCGGATTTCGATGATGAACGCCATGGTTTTGCCTGGCTCGACGATCTGGCGGCGGTGGGTGATATGCGCGCGCGGGAAAAGGCGCAGCGCTGGGTCTGGGGCTGGATCGAGGCCCATGGGCGCGGACAGGGTCCGGGCTGGGTGCCCGATCTGACCGGCCGCCGCGTGATGCGCTGGATCAACCACGCCCTGTTCCTGTTGCGCGGCGTGGACGAGGCACAAAGCAAGGCGTTCTTCCGGTCTTTGGCGCAACAAACCTGGTTTCTTTCAAAACGCTGGCCTTCGGCCACGCCGGGCCTGCCCCGGTTCGAGGCTTTGGCCGGTCTGGTGCAAGCGGGTCTGGCGCTGGAAGGGCGCGAGCAGTTGGCCGACCCGGCCCTGCGCGCCCTGGCCTATGAATGCGGGAAACAGGTGGATGCCGAAGGTGGTATTCCGACCCGCAACCCCGAAGAGCTGTTGGAGGTCTTTACCTTGCTTGCCTGGACTTCGGCCGCGCTGAGCGAAGTGGGGCGCGGGACCCCGGCAGCGCAGACCGAAGCGATCCGCCGGATCGCTCCGACATTGCGCAACCTGCGCCATGCCGATGGGGCGCTGGCCCGCTTCCACGGTGGCGGGCGCGGCCTGGAAGGGCGGCTGGATCAGGCGCTGGCGCAAAGCGGTGTGAAGCCGCGGCAGCATTCGGACTTGTCCATGGGCTTTGCCCGTTTATCCGCCTCACGTACAACGGTGATCGTTGATGCCAGTTTGCCGCCCAAAGGGGCTGCCTCATATAACGCTCACGCTTCGGCGCTTGCATTCGAGCTGACCTCGGGGCGGCGGCCTTTGATCGTGAATTGCGGATCAGGCGCAAGTTTTGGTCAGGAATGGCGCCGGGCCGGTCGGGCCACGCCGTCGCATTCCACTCTATGCGTCGATGGGTTCTCCAGCGCCCGTCTTGCGCCGCCGATGAAAGGCTCGGCCTCTGAAGCTCTGGTGGATGGCCCAAAAGACGTGCCGACCGATTTCGAAGACGCTTTTGAGGGCACGCGGTTCATGGCGGGGCATGACGGTTATGCCAAAGTGTTCGGCCTGACTCATGCCCGCACCTTCGAGCTGCGCTTTGACGGGCGGGAACTGATCGGCGAGGATATTTTGCTGACGTCCACCGACAAGTCGAAGAAGCAGTTTGACAAGGCGATGGATGCTTCGGGCCTGTCTGGCGTGCGCTATGACATCCGGTTTCACCTGCATCCCGACGTGGACGCGGCGCTGGATCTCGGCGGAGCTGCGGTGTCGATGGCCCTAAAAAGCGGCGAAATCTGGGTTTTCCGTCATGACGGCGCGGCCAGATTGTCCGTTGAACCAAGCGTTTATCTGGAAAAAGGCCGCCTTAAGCCACGCGCGACAAAACAGATCGTTCTATCTGGCCGCGCAATGGAGTATGCGACGCGCACCCGGTGGACGCTGAGCAAGGCACAGGATACAGCCTATGCCGTGCGCGACCTGCACCGGGACGAGCCCGATTTCGACTGACGCCAAAAGGACCTTTGGACCCATGACCGATCTTCACCCCGTGCGCCGCGCGTTGCTTTCCGTTTCCGACAAGACCGGGCTGATCGAGCTGGGCAAGGCCTTGGCCGAGCGTGGGGTCGAGTTGTTGTCAACCGGTGGCACGGCGCGCGCGCTGCGCGATGCGGGGCTGGATGTGAAGGATGTCAGCGAGGTCACCGGCTTTCCCGAGATGATGGATGGCCGGGTCAAGACGCTGCACCCGATGGTGCATGGCGGTCTGCTAGCGCTGCGGGACAATGACACGCATGTTGCGGCGATGACCGAACATGGGATCGGCGCAATCGACCTGTTGGTGGTGAACCTCTACCCGTTTGAGGCAACCGTGGCCAAAGGTGCCGACTATGACGAATGTGTTGAAAATATCGACATCGGCGGCCCGGCAATGATCCGTGCGGCGGCCAAGAACCATGCCTTTGTGAACGTGGTCGTGGATGTCGAGGATTACGACAAGCTGTTGGGCGATATGGATCAGCACAGTGGCGCAACCTGCCCGAAATTCCGCCGCAAGCTGGCGCAAAAGGCCTATGCCCGCACCGCCGCCTATGACACCGCCGTGTCCAACTGGCTGGCCGATGCGCTGGAACTTGAGGCGCCCAAACGCCGCGCATTCGCCGGTGAGCTGAAACAGACCCTGCGCTATGGCGAGAACAGTCATCAGACGGCGGCGTTCTACACCGATGGCTCGGGCCGCCCCGGCGTGGCGACCGCGGTGCAGCATCAGGGCAAGGAACTGAGCTACAACAACATCAATGACACCGATGCGGCGTTTGAGCTGGTGGCCGAGTTCGACCCGGCGCAAGGTGCCGCCTGTGCCATCATCAAACACGCCAACCCCTGCGGCGTGGCCAAAGGCGCAACGCTGCTTGAGGCCTACAAGGCGGCGTTCGACTGTGACCGCACCTCGGCCTTTGGCGGGATCGTGGCGCTGAACCAGCCGCTGGATGCCGAAACCGCGCAGGAGATCACCGGGATTTTCACCGAGGTCGTGATTGCTCCGGGCGCATCGGATGAGGCCAAGGCGATTTTTGCCGCCAAGAAGAACCTGCGCCTGCTGACGACCGAAGCGCTGCCGGACGTGACTGCGGGCGGCAAAACCGTGCGCCAGGTCGCCGGAGGTCTGCTGGTGCAGGACAAAGACAATGGCTTTGTCGGCATGGATGACCTGAAGGTTGTCACGAAGAAGGCCCCGTCCGAGGAGCAGATGCGCGACCTGCTGTTTGCGTGGAAAGTTGCGAAACACGTCAAATCCAACGCCATCGTCTATGTCAAAGACGGCGCAACCGTGGGTGTGGGCGCGGGGCAGATGAGCCGTGTGGACTCGGCCCTGATCGCGGCCAAGAAGGCCGAGCGCATGGCTGACTCACTGAACCTGTCGCAACCGCTGACCATCGGCTCGGCCGTGGCGTCGGACGCGTTCTTCCCCTTCCCTGACGGGTTGATGGAGGCGGCACAGGCGGGTGCAACCTGCGTCATCCAGCCCGGTGGCTCCATGCGCGACGACGAAGTGATCGCAGCGGCGGACGAGGCCGGTCTGGCCATGGTCTTCACCGGCATGCGGCATTTCCGGCACTGATGCGCAATCCCCTCCTTCTTTGGGCCAGCCTCGCGGCCTTTCTGATTGACCAGGCCAGTAAATATCTGGTCGTTCATGTCATGCGCGTGGCCGAGGGCAATATCGACGTGCTGCCGCCACTTGTGGTGTTCAAATACGGCGAGAATCGCGGCATAAACTTTGGCTTGTTTCAGGGTGACAGCGATGCCGCGCGCTGGGTGCTGGTCGGTATCTCGCTGGGGATTTGCGTCGGTGTTCTGATCTGGCTTTTGCGCACAGCCCCGTCGAAATTGATGTTGCTGTGCGGCGGGTTGCTGATCGGCGGCGCGCTGGGAAATGTCGTCGACCGTGTGCTTTACGGCTATGTTCTGGACTTTCTGAACATGTCCTGCTGCGGTATCAACAACCCGTTCGTGTTCAATCTGGCGGATGTGTTCATATTTGCAGGCGCGATCGGGCTTGTATTGTTCGAGGGCAAAAAGCCCTCGTGACGCGCCTGTGGAAATAAGGTAAAAGCGCCCAAAAAGGCTGGAGACTCTGATGCGGTTGCCGCGTTCCATTATTGCCCTGACGGCTGTCCTCGCGATTGCGGGGTGTTCCGATATTGGTTTGCGCCATCTGCAGGCGCCGGGGCCGGGACCGGATGAGTTTTCTGTGCTGCCTGTTAAGCCGCTGACCCAGCCCGAAGATTATGCCTTCTTGCCCGCACCGACACCGGGCGGCGGGAACCTGACCGACCCGACCCCCAATGCCGATGCGGTGGTTGCTTTGGGCGGCAATGCTGCGGCGCTGAATCCCAATACCTCGATTCCGTCAGGGGACGCGGCGCTGGTCACCGCCTCAAGCCGCTATGGCGTGGCGCCGGACACGCGTCAGGTTCTGGCGCAGGAAGATGCCGATTTCCGCAAGCGTCAGGGCCGCCTGACCCGCCTGCGCCTGTTCAACGTGGACCGGTACGAACAGGTTTATCGGCGTGATGCGCTGAATGCGGAAGCTCAGAACCAGGCGGCGCGCCGCGCCGGGATCGAAACACCCTCGGCACCCCCGGCGGATGAATAATCCTTAACTTTTCGTCATCGCACTTGAACCCGCGCGGGACCACCGTAGTTTGAAGCGTGAAACGAAACGGAGGATGTCCCATGGTTCGGGCCCTGGTATTGTCGGCTGCCCTGATCGCCGCAACCCCCCTTGTGGCCAAGGAAGGGCATGAGGCGGTTACCACCTTCACGCTGGATAACGGCATGGACGTTGTCGTGGTCGAGGACCACCGCGCCCCTGTTGTGCAGCATATGGTCTGGTATCGTGCGGGTTCAGCGGATGAACCGATCGGATCGTCTGGTGTGGCGCATTTTTTGGAGCACCTGCTGTTCAAAGGCACCGATACGCTGGCCCCGGGTGAATTTTCCGCGACCGTGGCTGCCAATGGCGGCAATGACAATGCGTTCACCTCTTATGACTACACCGCATATTTCCAACGTGTCGCCGCCGACCGGCTGGAATTGATGATGCGGATGGAGGCGGACCGCATGCGCAACATCCGTCTGACCGAAGAGGATATCGTCACCGAGCGCGACGTGATCCTTGAAGAGCGCAACCAGCGCACCGAAAACAACCCGCGCGCCTTGTTTGGTGAACAGCTGAGCGCAGCGCAGTACCTTAACCATCGCTATGGCGTGCCGATCATCGGCTGGCGGCATGAGATGGAGACGCTGGATATGGAGGATGCGCTGTCCTTCTACCAGACCCATTACGCGCCCAATAACGCCATTCTGGTGGTGACCGGTGATGTTGACCCCGATGAGGTCAAGACACTGGCGGAAACCTATTACGGCGTCATCCCGGCCAATCCCGATCTGCCCGAACGCATTCGCTCGCAAGAGCCGCCGCAAACCGCTGAACGCCGCCTGACCTTCAAGGATCCTCGGGTTTCGCAGCCCTATGTTCAGCGCAGCTATCTGGCACCGGAACGCGATGCGGGTGCACAGGAAAAGGCCGCCGCGCTGTTTCTGCTGGCCGAATTATTGGGCGGCGGTACGACCTCGTACCTGAATGAAAAACTGCAGTTCGAACAGCAAAAGGCGGTCTTTACCGGCGCATTTTACCGCGGGTTGTCGCTGGATGACACGACCTTTGATCTGCTGATTGTTCCAGCGCAGGGTGTTTCCTTGCAAGAGGCCGAGGATGCAATGGATCAGGTTGTGGCCGACTTCATCGCCGAAGGCGTGAACGAAGACGATCTGGACCGGATCAAGATGCAGCTGCGTGCGTCCCAGACCTATGCCCGTGACAATGTGGACGGGATCGGTAACCGCTATGGCCGCGCGCTGACCAGCGGTCTCACGGTCGAGGATGTGCAGGCCTGGCCCGACATTCTGCAGGCCGTGACCGGGGACGAGATTATCGCCGCTGCGCGCGAGGTGCTGCAACGCGAAGCATCCGTGACAGGCTGGCTGATGCGCGACGATGAGGTGACGCAATGAAAAAGCTGTTCGGAACCCTGATCGCCGTTGTCTTGGCCGTGCCCGCCTGGGCCGAGATCGAGATACAGGAAGTCACCTCGCCCGGGGGGATCACGGCCTGGCTGGTCGAAGATCACTCGATCCCCTTCACTGCGCTGGAACTGCGGTTTCGCGGGGGTACCTCTTTGGATGATCCCGACAAGCGAGGCGCGGTCTATCTGATGAGCGGCCTGATCGAAGAGGGCGCAGGCGATATGGACGCGCGCAGCTATGCGCGCGAACTTGAATCTCTGGCTGCATCGTTCAGCTATCGGGCGACGGATGATACCGTGTCGATTTCGGCCCGGTTTCTGACCGAGAATCGCGATGACGTGGCCGACCTGCTACGCACCACCATACACGAGCCGCGCTTTGATCAGGATGCGGTGGACCGGGTACGGGCGCAGGTTATTTCCGGCCTGAGATCAGACCAGACCGACCCGAATGACATTGCCGGGCGCAGCTTTGCGCAGATGGCCTATGGCGATCACCCGTATGGCTCGGACGGCAAGGGGACAATCGAAAGTGTCACCGCGCTGACCCGTGACGATATCGTGACGGCCTATGAGAATGTCTTTGCCAAGGACCGGCTATATGTGGGCGCGGTGGGTGACATCACCGCTGACGAGTTGGGAGTGTTGCTGGACAAACTTCTGGCGGACCTGCCCGCGACCGGAAAACCTATCCCCGACCGCGCGGACGTGACAATCGCCGGTGGTGTCAGTGTGGTCGAGTTCGACACGCCGCAATCGGTGGCGCTGTTTGGTCATGCCGGAATTGATCGCCACGATCCCGATTTCTTTGCAGCCTTCATCCTGAACCATATTCTGGGCGGGGGCGGGTTCGAAAGCCGTCTGATGCAGGAAGTGCGTGAAAAGCGTGGCCTGACCTATGGTGTCTCGACCTTTCTTGTGCCCAAGGATCTGGCGTCGGTCTATCTGGGTTCGGTGTCTTCGGCCAATGATCGCATCGCCGATGCGGTCGAGGTCATTCGCAACGAGTGGGCGCGGGCCGCATCTGAAGGTGTGACCCAGAAAGAGCTGGATGACGCCAAGACCTATCTCACCGGGGCCTATCCTCTGCGGTTCGATGGCAACGGCCAGATCGCGGGGATCATGGTGGGCATGCAGATGGAAGACCTGCCTATCGACTATATCGCCACCCGCAACGACAAGGTTAACGCCGTGACGCTCGAGGATGTAAACCGTGTTGCCTCGGAACTGCTGGACCCCGAGGGGCTGCATTTCACCATCGTTGGCAAGCCCGAAGGCTTGGACGGCTGAACCTCAGGCTGCGGCGGGCTGCCTTTGCGCCTGAAGCGTGTGATTGTTGCTGTTGAGCAGCTTCTGCCGCGCATGCCTGAAATGCGCGGCTTTCAACGCGTCGTCGATATGACCGACGCCGTGCTCAGCAGCCTGCGGGACTTTTGCGGTTTCAGTGATTCCAGATTCAGTGCGTTGAATGCGCCTTGCGTTGGGTCGGTCATCTGGCATTGAACATGACCAAATTCACAGGTTAATCAGATTTATGCGCGTGTTTTCATCTGTGCACGCAACATCTGCCCCATCATCTGGCCAAACTTGCCCGATCCGCGCTGATACAGTGCTCCGTCCACGGACAGGACGGTCCCGCTGATGTAGCTCGCCAAATCCGAGCTCAGAAACAGGCAGGCATTGGCCACGTCCTGCACGGTGCCCCAGCGACCGACGGGGACGTCCGCGCGCAGTTTTTCGGCGGCATCCTCGGTCGGGGCAAGGCGCCGGGCCCCTTCCGTATTCTCGATAAATCCGGGCACGACGGAATTCACCCGAATGCCCTCGCCTCCCCATTCCATCGACAAGGTGCGGGTGATCTGGTCGACTCCGGCCTTGGCGGCGCAGACATGAGCTTGTCCTTCATAGGGTAGAAATGCCTGTG
This sequence comes from Ruegeria sp. K11, assembly GCF_056531905.1. Taxonomy (NCBI): domain Bacteria; kingdom Pseudomonadati; phylum Pseudomonadota; class Alphaproteobacteria; order Rhodobacterales; family Roseobacteraceae; genus Ruegeria; species Ruegeria sp. K11. The sequence continues at coordinate 161,586 of NZ_JBQFMP010000008.1, read as the reverse complement.
GGGCCGAGATGTTGATGATACTGGCACCGGGTCGTTTGAGGTAAGGATAAGCCTCTTTCATCACATGGACAGTGCCCATCAAATCGATATCGATCACGGTTTTGAACGCATTTACGGACATTTCGGCCGCCAGCGCAGGAAAGTTCCCCGCCGCGCCCGAGACCAACACGTCGAAATCCCCAAACGTGTCGTGGAACTGTTTCAAGCCCGCGGCCACCGCGTCCGGGTCGCGCACGTCGAATGCCGCGCCGATGGCATCCTGCGCGCCAGCAGTTTTCAGCGCGGCGACGGTATCATCCACCTTGTCCTGCGACCGGCTGGCCACGGCCAGCTTGGCACCCGAGGCCGCAAAAGCCGCGGCAATGCCTCGGTTGATACCGCTGGTGCCGCCGATAACGATGACGGTTTGTCCTGAGAAATCCATATGGGCCTCCGCTGATGCGGGTACCCTATTCGCCGTAGGGCACCCAGATGTTTTTCACTTCGGTCGCAGCCTGCAGGAAGCGGCGCGAATGGTCCATGCTCCAGTCAATTGCCGTCGCGTTAGTGACCCATGTGCGCTTAAGGTTCCCTGCAGACACGGCCTCGATCTCTTTCGACAGATCGGTGGACGAGAACGACCAGACTGCATCCACGTTCAGATGCGAGGCCAGAGGTTTCGCCAATTCAGCATGGCTGCCGGTCAGGATGTTGACCACGCCAGCAGGCACGTCCGAGGTTTCCAGGATCTGGTAGAAATCGGTTGCGGCCAACGGATAGGGCTCGGATGCCACCAGAACTGTCCGGTTGCCCATCGCAATTGCGGGGGCCATGGCAGAGACAAGACCCAGCAAAGGTGCCTCATCCGCGCAGAGCGCACCGATCACGCCAACGGGTTCCTTCATCGCGATGGCAACGCCCCGGATCGGGACGCCATGCACCTGACCGTCATATTTGTCGGCCCAGGCCGCGGCGGTGAACAGGCGCTGGATCGAGGCGTCCACCTCTTTCGCGCCGGTCTTGCCACTGGTCATGCCATCGATACGCGCGGCAAATTCGCTGGCGCGGGCCGAGAGGTTCTCGCCGATGTAATACAGGATTTGCGCCCGCAAATGGCCGGTGGTTTTGGACCAACCTCTGGCCCCTGCGGCGGCCTCAACCGCGTTACGCACGTCCTTGCGGTTGGCAAGACCCACATGGCCCAATAGGCCGATTTTGCCCCAGACGGGTTTTGAATAGCCGCCATCGGGCCGCGCCTGCTTGCCGCCGACATACATCTTGGCGGTGCGATCGATGGGATCGACTGGAGCACCTTCGCCCGTCGCCGCCTCAACCTTGGCCAGCGGCTTGGATTTGCCCTTGGGCTTGGTATAGGCCGCCAGACCTTCCCAACCGCCTTCGCGGCCAAAACCGCTTTCGCGCACACCGCCGAACCCGGCGGCGGCGTCGAACAGGTTGGTGGCATTCACCCAGACCACGCCTGCGACCAGCTTAGGCGCGATATCCAGCGCAAGGTTCACATTCTCGGTCCAGACCGTTGCGGCGAGCCCATAGCGGGTGTTGTTGGCCAGCTCGACCGCCTCAGCCGGAGTACGGAAGGTCGAGGACACCAGCACTGGGCCAAAGATCTCCTCCTGCATCAGCGGGTCTGAGGTCTCAAGCCCCGAGATAAGCGTCGGTGGGTAGTAGCAGCCATTTGCTGGCAGTTCGCAGGCAGCCTGATGCACATGCCCAACCGTGTTGCTGTCCACCATGCTCTTGATCGTCTGCAACTGTACCGGGTCCACAACCGCACCCACGTCGATACATTTATCCAGCGGGTCACCGATCCGCAACTTGTCCATCCGCGCGCGCAGTTTGTCGTGGAACCGGTCGGCGATGTCTTCCTGCACCAAAAGGCGCGATCCGGAACAGCAGACCTGACCCTGATTGAACCAGATCGCATCGACCAGACCTTCGATGGCGGAATCGATATCGGCATCGTCGAACACAATGTAGGCAGACTTTCCGCCCAGTTCCAACGTCAGTTCCTTGCCGGAACCCGCCGTTGCCTCCCGAATACGCCGCCCCACAACAGTCGAACCGGTAAAGGCGATCTTGTCCACATCTGCGTTCACGATCATCTCGCCCACCGCACCATCGCCGGTGACGATATTGACGACGCCCTTGGGCAGACCGGCTTGCGTGCAGATGTCGGCGAACAGTAGCGCGCTCAGCGAAGTGTATTCGGCCGGTTTCAGAACCACCGTGTTGCCCATCGCCAGCGCAGGCGCGATCTTCCACGCCAGCATTAGCAATGGGAAGTTCCACGGGATGATCTGCCCGCACACGCCCAGAGCCTGCGCGTCCGGCAACTCACTCTCCATCAACTGCGCCATACCCGCGTGGTAATAGAAATGCCGCTGTGCCAGCGGAATGTCGATATCGCGCGACTCGCGGATCGGTTTGCCGTTATCCATGCTCTCCAGCACCGCAAACAGCCGCGCATGCTTCTGCAACAGCCGCGCAATGGCATAAAGGTACCGCGCCCGCCCCGCGCCGCCCAGCTTCTCCCATTTCGGCTGCGCCTTACGCGCGGCGGCAACGGCAGCGTCCACATCCCCCTGCTTGGCTTGCGTCAGCTTGGCCAGAACCTCTCCGGTCGCCGGGTTGCGACTTTCGAACCCTTTGCCCGGTTTGGTGAACCCCCCGTCGATATAGTGGCCGAATTTATCGCCCTGATCGACCAGCCAGGCCAGCGCTTCCGCCGCGCTTTCGGGGGCGGGGCCATAGTCCATGGTTTCGAAGATTTCTGTAACGCTCATGACTTCATCTTTTCCCAAATACTCACTGTTCTGACGTCGCCACAGGCTCAGCCGAGTGAATGGCGATAACCGGCGGAATAGGCTCCGGTGACATAATGTTCCAATTGCCGTTCAATATCGCCCAGCAGGGATGAGGCCCCAAAGCGGAACAGGTCCGGCTGCAGCCAGCGGTTGCCCAGCTCGTCCTTGATCAGCGACAGATAGACCAGCGCGTCCTTGGCTTTTGAAATCCCGCCCGCCGGTTTGTAGCCGACACGATACCCGGTGCGGTCATAAAAATCGCGGATCGCGCGGATCATCACCAGTGACACGGGCAGGGTCGCATTGACGCTTTCCTTGCCCGTCGAGGTCTTGATGAAATCCGCCCCCGCCATCATGCACACGACCGAGGCGCGGGCGACGTTGCGCAGGCTGCCCAGTTCTCCGGTGGCCAGAATGGCCTTTACATGCGCATCACCGCAGGCGGCACGGAAGGCTTTCATCTCATCATACAAAGCCTGCCAATCGCCGGACAGCACGTGGCGGCGCGAGATCACGATGTCGATCTCCTCGGCTCCGGCCTTCACGCTTTCCTCGATCTCGGCCACGCGCAGATGGAAGGGCGACAGACCCGCCGGGAAGCCCGTGGAGACGGCAGCCACCGGGATGCCGGTGCCCTTCAGCGCTGCAACGGCGGGTTCGATCATGTCGTGATAGACGCAGACCGCGCCGGTTGTGATCGGCGGCATGTCCATCGCCTGCAACAGCGCGGGCGCAACCGGTTGGCGGGCCTTGGCGCACAGGCGGCGCACACGGCCCACGGTGTCATCGCCCGCCAGCGTGGTCAGGTCGATCATCGTGATTGCCTTCAGCAACCATGCGGCCTGATAATCTTTCTTCACCGACCGCCGCCCCGGCAGGGTCGCCGCGCGGCGTTCAATGGCCGAGGTATTGGCCTGCACGGCGCGCACCCAGTCCAGATCCAGTTCCATGCCCGGATTCCGGGGTTCGGTCACTTGCGGCAGATGCGCGGTGCGCACGGGGCTGTCTGAGCTCTGCGTTTCCATCTTCACATCCTTTGGGAGGTTTGCGCCAAAATCGCATGGGTTGCGGGTAAATGAAAGGCAAACTGCCAGCTCACGAGTGAATTTTTTGACCAAATGGACAAAAAGGCGGTTTCCTGCGAATGACTCGCAGAAGCATTGACTAATTTGCGAATGGTTCGCATATTCATTCTAACAGAGATGCTCACCCGAGGTCACAAATGATTCGCCGCACTTTTTTTGCTGCCCTGACAGCCCTTGTTGTCTTGCCGATGGCGTCATGGGCCGATGCGCCTTTGAAAGTGGTGGCGACCACCGGCATGATCGCGGATGCTGTGCATCAGGTGGGAGGGGATCAGGTTGAGGTCAAAGGGCTGATGGGTCCCGGAGTTGACCCGCACGCATATCGCCAGACCCGCAGTGATATCGTGGCAATGACCCGTGCGGATCTCGTGTTGTGGCACGGGCTTTATCTCGAAGCTCAGATGGAAGATTTCTTTCATGATCTCGGGCGGAAACGCAATGTGGTCGCCGTCGCAGAGGGTGTCGACAAAACCACACTGCGCGCCCATGACGATTATGCCGACAAGTACGATCCTCATCTATGGATGAGTCCGGTTTTGTGGCGCGATGTTGTGATCGAAGTGCAAAAAGCGCTGACACAAACGCGCCCCGAGGCGGCTGATCTGTTTGAAGCCAATGCCCAAGTCTTGCTGACGCAGATTGATGCTCTGCACGCCTATGGCAACCGCGTTCTTGCCGAGGTTCCCGATAACAGTCGTGTTCTGGTCACGGCGCATGATGCTTTTGGTTATTTCGGTGCGGAATACGGATTTGAAGTTCTGGGCATTCAGGGCATCTCGACCCAGTCCGAGGCTGGCCTGAACCGGATTGGCGCACTAGTTGACCTGCTGGTCGAGCGTCAGATCACCGCCGTGTTTGTCGAAAGCTCGGTATCGGATCGTTCCATGCGGGCGCTGATCGAAGGCGCGGCGGCCAAAGGGCACGAGATTACCGTCGGTGGCGAATTGTATTCAGATGCGATGGGCGAGCCGGGCACCTACGAAGGCACCTATGTCGGGATGCTGGATCACAACATGACCGTGATTGCCGGGGCGCTGGGCGCGGATGTGCCCGAACGCGGTATGAATGACAGCTTGTCGGCGGGGTTCTGAGTGATGCTGGAGCTAGCCACACATCAGGGCGAAGCGGTTCATGACAGTGGTCTCGACCAAAGCCCGCTGGCCATACGCGGTCTGACCGTCTCTTACGGTCAGAAACCGGCCGTGTTCTCGGTCGACATGACCGTGCAGCCAGGTGCGATGACAGCAATCATCGGACCAAACGGCGCGGGTAAATCGACGCTTCTGAAAGCCGCGCTGGGGATTGTGCCCGCGCTGTCGGGGCAGGTCACGGTGTTCGGCACTCCGATCGAGAAACAACGCGCCCGCATCGCCTATGTGCCTCAGCGCGCCAGCGTCGATTGGGATTTTCCGACCCGCGTGATCGATGTGGTTCTGATGGGGTTGTCTCGGGAGCTTGGCCTGCTGGGCCGGGTTCGGGCCCGTCATGTCTCATGCGCCATGGATTGTCTGAACCGGGTCGGTATGCGCGATTTTGCGGATCGCCAGATCGGGCAGCTTTCGGGCGGGCAGCAACAGCGCGTGTTCCTTGCCCGTGCTTTGGCGCAAGGGGCTGATCTGTACCTGCTGGATGAGCCTTTTGCCGGTGTGGATGCCGCAACGGAAAAGGCGATTATCGCCGTTCTGAAGTCGCTGAAAGAGGCCGGAAAAACCGTTGTTGTCGTGCACCACGACCTCGCCACGGTCACCGACTATTTCGACCATGTCTTCCTGATCAACACCCGTAAAGTTGCCGAAGGCCCGGTGGCCGAGGCATTCACGGCAGAGTCCCTGCAATCGGCATATGGCGGCCGTCTGGCCACCGCTCAGATCGACCAGATCTCGCGCGCGCTGGGGTAAGACATGCTGTGGGATGCCCTGACCCTTCAGCTGGGCTATAACGCATCGCTGGTTGCCATCGGGGCCTGTCTGCTGGGCGTGTCAGCCGGTGTCACCGGCACTTTCCTGTTTCTGCGCAAACGTGCGCTGGTCAGCGATGCGATCAGCCACGCGACCCTGCCCGGAGTGTGCCTGGCCTTTCTGGTCCTGGTCGCCTTTGGCGGCGATGGGCGCAATCTGACCGGCTTGCTGGCCGGCTCTGCCCTGTCTGCATGGGTGGGACTTTTGTGCATGAACTGGCTGACCCGCCATACGCGGCTGGCCGAAGATGCCGCGATCGGTGCGGTTTTATCGGTGTTCTTTGGGTTTGGCATTGTTCTCCTGACCGTGATCCAGACTCTGGGTGTGGGGCGGCAGGCCGGGCTCGAAGGGTTCCTGCTGGGCTCGACCGCCGGGATGCTCTGGGCTGATGCGCTGATCATCGCGCTGGGCGGGGCTGCGACGCTGATCCTTGTGATGATCATCCGCCGTCCGATGACCCTTGTTGCGTTTGACCCGGAATATGCCGCCGCGCGAGGGGTGCAGGTCCACCGCATTGACCTTGCGATGATGGGGCTTGTGATGGCGGTCACTGTGGTTGGCCTGAAGATCGTCGGTCTGATCCTGATCGTGGCCTTGCTGATCATTCCACCTGTCACCGCCCGTTTCTGGACCGAGCGGTCCGACCGGGTTGTGGTGTTGGCCGGGCTGATGGGTGGGGTCTCGGGGTTTGTGGGCGCGGCGGTGTCCGCTTCGGCCCCCAACCTGCCAACAGGTCCGATCATTGTGCTGGTTGCTTTTGCACTGTTTGCCATTTCCTTGCTGCTGGCACCCGTGCGTGGTGTGTTGGCCGCAGTTTTGCGGCATCTCAAGTTCCAGCGTCGGGTTCATATCCGGCAAGGCCTTCTGGCACTGGCGCAGGGCCAAAAGATATATGAACCGCTGACTTTGCGCCTGCTGCGCCGGGCCGGTCTGGCCCGCGCTGACGGGGTGGCGACCGAGGCTGGAAAGGCCCGTGCCGCCAAAGCCCTGCGTGACGAGAAACGGTGGGACATCGTGCGGGCTGATCAGGCGCATGAGGCGACGGCAGCGCTCTATGACGGGTTGCGCGACATCGAGACGGTGCTGACCCGCGATCAGATCGCCGAGATCGACCGCCGGATTGGTGGCCCACAGGGGGTGCCCGCATGACCGGAGAAGAGTTTGTCGCCCTGTCGCTGACACCCTTGCTTATCGGCACCTTCGCGGCCATTGCGTGTGCCCTGCCGGGTAACTTTCTGGTGCTGCGGCGTCAGGCCCTGATCGGTGACGCGATCAGCCATGTGGTGCTGCCGGGGATCGTTGTGGCCTTTATCCTGACCGGAGCGATTTCGACCTGGCCCATGATGCTGGGCGCAGCCGGCGCGGCCGTGGTCGCCGTGGTGATGATTGAGGCGATCAGGCGGCTGGGGCAGATCGAGCCGGGTGCCGCGATGGGTGTAGTGTTTACCACTATGTTTGCGGCCGGTGTCCTGTTGCTGGAACAGACCGACACCTCGAGCGTGCATCTGGATGTTGAACACGCGCTTTATGGCAACCTGGAAAGCCTGATCTGGCTGGATGCCACCGGCTGGGCGTCGCTTTGGGATATCGAGTCTCTTGCGGGGTTGCCACCGGAACTGCCGCGCATCGGGCTGACATTGCTGGTGGTTGTTGCCTTTACATGGGTGCTCTGGCGGCCTCTCAAGATTTCAACTTTCGATGAGGGGTTCGCACGTACCATCGGCATTCGCACCGGCCTGTTGGGCTTTGCATTGGTGATTGTCGCCGCCATCGCGGCCGTCGCCGCGTTCGATGCGGTCGGGTCCATCATTGTTATTGCCATGTTCATCTGCCCGCCCGCTGCGGCGCGGATGATGACCAATCGACTGGAATCTCAGATCGCATGGAGCATTGTTTTTGCCATCGGGTCCGCGGTTCCGGGCTATATCCTTGCAGGCTACGGCCCGCTGTGGCTGGGCGGTGCTGATGCTGTCAGCGCCGCCGGAATGATCGCAACGATCTCGGGGGTGATTCTGGCGGGCGCTGCGATGTTCGGACCCTGCCGCAAACGGGCCGGCGCCCCAAGTTCCGCTTGACAGGCACGTTAACGCCAACCGGCTCCGCCTGATTTCGGCCAATCCCCGCCAAGTGGAAACAATAAGTAACTACGGGCAAGATTTTTTCCAAATCTCATGGTAATGAATCTTCAATTGTTAATCGTATGACCACCACTCACTTAGGCCAGTCCGGCCCGCTGCGGCAACGTGCGCTCCCCCCTCAAAAGCGCGGTCGCGCTGGCCGGACTGCTTTTTTCCAAGGCTTGAAAGAAGGTCTCAAACCGGTGGCAGAATCGCATGTGACCGTGCTAGGTATAGCGGTATGGTGCATGCAGACCGCAATATACACGAAAATCGGCCCATTATTCGGCAGCTTGACGACGCGGCGATCAACCGCATCGCTGCCGGCGAAGTGGTGGAACGCCCGGCCTCGGCAGTCAAAGAGCTGATCGAGAACGCAATAGACGCTGGCGCGACCCGCATCGGCATCGACATTGCGGACGGGGGGAAGACTTTGATTCGGGTCACCGATGACGGGTGCGGTATAGCCTCCGGGGACCTGCCGCTGGCCTTGTCGCGGCATGCGACCTCGAAAATCGACGGTTCGGATTTGCTGAACATTCATACGTTCGGGTTTCGCGGTGAGGCTTTGCCTTCCTTGGGCGCGGTCGGTCGTCTGACCATCACCAGCCGCGTGCCCGGAGCGGACGCCGCGCAGATTCACGTCGCGGGCGGCAAGATGGACGCAGTGAAACCAGCCGCCCTGCGTTCGGGCACTGTGGTCGAGCTGCGCGACCTGTTCTTTGCCACCCCTGCACGGTTGAAATTCATGCGCACCGACCGGGCCGAGGCGCAGGCCATCACCGATACCGTAAAACGTCTTGCCATGGCAGAGCCCGCAATCACCTTCACCCTGCGCGATGTGTCGGGCGGGGGCGAGGGGCGCGTGACCTTCCGCGCCGACCGCGAGAATGGCGATTTGTTTGACGCTCTGCACGCCCGACTGGCGCGGGTGATCGGGCGCGAGTTTGCCGAGAATGCCTTGCAGATCGACGCCACGCGCGAGGGTATTCGCCTCTTTGGCTATGCCGCGTTGCCGACCTATTCGCGCGGGGCTGCGGTGGCGCAATACCTGTTCGTCAATGGCCGTCCGGTGCGCGACAAGATGCTGACGGGTGCCCTGCGCGCAGCCTATTTCGATTTCCTCAGCCGTGACCGCCATTCGGCGGCGGCCTTATTCATCGACTGCGATCCGACGCTGGTGGATGTGAATGTGCATCCCGCGAAATCCGAGGTCCGGTTCCGCGATCCTGGCGTTGCGCGCGGATTGATCGTCTCGGCTCTGCGGCACGCTCTGGCAGAGGCGGGACATCGCGCTTCCTCGACCGTTGCCAATGCGACCTTGGGCGCGATGCGGCCTGAACCGGCGCAGCACGCGCCCGCGCGGGTATATCAGATGGAACGCCCCTCTGCTGCAGCGCGGCAGGCGGCTTACCGGGCGCAATCCCCGGGCTTTGCGGAACTGTCGCAGGACTACAGCGGTCGCGTCGTTGAGCCCGTGCCGGAACCCACGCCCGTCGCCGAAGCCCCGGCGGATGATCTACCCTTGGGCGCGGCGCGCGGGCAGGTGCATGAGAATTACATCATCGCGCAGACCGCCGATGGCATGGTGATTGTCGATCAGCACGCGGCGCATGAGCGGCTGGTCTATGAAAAGCTCAAAGCTCAGATGGCTGAAAACGGGGTGGCCGCGCAGGCTTTGCTGATCCCCGAGATTGTCGAACTGTCCGAGGGCGACTGCGCTCGCCTGTTGGCTGTGGCCGATGACCTGTCGCGCCTCGGTCTGACGTTAGAGCCGTTTGGTGGTGGGGCCATCGCGGTACGCGAGACCCCGGCCATTCTGGGCGAAGTTGACGCGCGCGCTATGATCCTCGACATCCTCGATGAACTGGCCGATCAGGGCGAAAGCCAGATGGTGCAGGCGCGGATCGAGGCGATCTTGTCCCGAGTCGCCTGCCATGGTTCCGTCCGCTCAGGCCGCCGGATGCGGGCCGAAGAGATGAACGCCCTGCTGCGCGAGATGGAGGCGACGCCCCATTCCGGCCAATGCAATCACGGGCGGCCCACTTATGTCGAACTGAAGCTGGCCGATATCGAACGCCTGTTCGGGCGCAGTTGATTTGATATCGCCTGCGGGTTAAGAGATTTGAAACAAAACAAGAACAAACTGAGTCGCGATGATTGAGATAGCAGGCACCCAATATGCAGTGAATGACCCGGTGATCCTGATTGCGGGTGGGGTTCTGGCGTTGATCCTGTTGCTGCTGTTTCTGTCTCTGCGGGCGGCGCAGCGGTCTGCCCGGATGGCCGAGCCATTGGCGCGCCAAATGGCGCATCTGGGCCAGCATGTGCAGCAGCTGGGGCAGGGGCAAGAGCAGTTGCGCGGCGGGTTGCAGCATGTCTCGGACACGCAGGCCAATGCGCAGGTGCAGGTGATCCAGACGGTCGAATCGCGGCTGTCCTCGGTCCAGCAGCAGATGAATGACCGGCTGGCGGATAACGCGATGAAATCGGCCCGCGCGCTGGCCGAGATGCAGGAACGGATGAAGGAATCTCTGCACGGGTCATCGAAACAAACCGCAACTTCGCTGACGCAATTGCAGGAACGTCTGGCCGCCATCGACAAGGCGCAGGACAACATCACCAAACTGTCGGGCGATGTGCTGTCGCTGCAGGATATCCTGTCGAACAAGCAAACACGCGGTGCGTTTGGTGAGATTCAGCTGAACGATATCGTTTCCAAGGCGCTGCCGTCGGACAGCTTTCGGCTGCAGGCGACGCTGTCGAACGGACGGCGGGCGGATTGCCTGATCAATCTGCCCAACCCTCCGGGCCCCATCGTGATCGACAGTAAATTCCCGCTGGAGGCCTATGAGGCGCTGATCGGGTCGACCAATGATACCGAGCTGAAAGCGGCGGTGCAGATGTTCCGCAGCACGGTGCGCAAGCACATCAACGACATTGCCGAGAAATACATTCTGGACGGTGAAACCGCCGATGGCGCACTGATGTTTCTGCCCTCCGAAGCGGTCTATGCAGAACTGCACGCCAAATTCCCCGAACTGGTGCAGGAAAGCTTTTCCAAACGCGTCTGGATCGTGTCGCCCACCACTTGCATGGCGACGCTGAACACCATGCGCGCGATCCTGAAAGACGCGCGGATGCGGGAACAGGCGGGTGCGATCCGTAAAGAGTTGGGGATGCTGCACAAGGATGTGGACCGGTTGGGTGAGCGTGTCTCGAACCTGGATCGCCATTTCGGGCAGGCGGCCAAGGATATCTCAGAAATAAAGATCAGCGCGGAAAAGGCCGGCCGCCGGGCGCAGCGGCTGGACAATTTCGATTTCGAGGAACTTGCGCCTGAAGATCACACCAACGTGGTGCCACTGGGCAAGACCGAGGGTTAGGCGCTACTGGATTGACAGGTCCAGATTGTAACCGACCGTCTTGCCGGTATCGCGGTCATTGCCCATCAGGTAAACGCGGATCGTGTACTCTCCGTCCTCGGGCAGGTCGATCCGGGCGGTATTGCCATTGATTGACCCGTTATAGATCGCAACGCCATCGCTGCCCGGTGGCAGAATGTTGAAATAGATCACGCCGTTGCCATTGGTGTCGCTGACCTTGAGATCGGCAAAAATTTCCTGACCCGCCTTTGCGCCCAGCCTATAATCAAAATACTCGTCACCAATGATCGTACCGCTGACCATCGTCCCGAAATTGCCCGGCTGAAACCTGACATCCGCAGCTTGCTGCGCAAAAGCCGCCGTGGACAGCCCGATCAACGCAGCAGCTAAAGTCAGAATTTTCGACATAGCAGTCTCCTCTGTGGCTCTGGTCAGTGCGGCACAGAACGCCCCGACCGCTCAGATGCGTAAGAAGGGCTGAAACAGACGGGGCATCAGTTTGTTGAACTTGAGCGGCGCATCGGTCACGGCCAGACAGATGCAATCCTCGGAGATGTCAGCGGTTGGGGTATGATGCAGATCTTCGTCGGCAATCTCGACATCGCCACGGGCGAAATGATCCACCTCATCCGAGAATGCGCCCTGCAGGACCATGGTCAGTTCCATACCATTATGGCTGTGGTCGGGCACTGCGCATCCGGCGGGAATGAACAGCAGACGCGCCGTGGCCTCGCGCGTGGTCGGCAGAATGGCCTGTTTCACCCCCATGCCAATCGGACGCCATTTGATATCGTTGACGTCACCGCCCACATAATCCTGCAGCGGGGCAGGCAGAACCGCACAGCCCGGTTGTTTGGCCTTAGACGTCGGCGCGCCCTGGGCAATCAGGGCCATGGTCGCGGCCAGAGAATTCTCGGCCATCTGCACGCTCATGTCCTGATCCTCCAGAACATGCCCGCCCACGGCGTCAAAGCTTTCGGCCCGTGCGCGGCAGTGATCGCACAGCGACAGATGCGTGGCGACCATCAGATCGAACGCTTCGGGCAGAGCGCCTGCTGCATAGGCCATCAGCAAGTCGTCCGTCAGGTGATGTTTGATTTCCTTGTTCATCTTCGTCATCTCAGTTCATCGCATGGCGCAGGCGATCCAGCGCCAGCCGTATCCTCGATTTGATCGTGCCCAGTGGCAATCCGGTCTGAGATGCAATCTCTCGATGGCTCAGATCGCCGAAATAGGCTTTCTCGATCAGCTGTCTTTGCGCCTCTGGCAACGCGGTCAACGCGTCCCGCAGCTGCGCGGTTTCCTGTTGCAACGCAATGACGTCGTCCTGGTCCGGCTCGGCCTCGGGACCCCATCCCAGATCTTCGGGCTCGGGGCGGCGTTGCTTGCGCAGAACGTCGATGCGCTTGTTCCTTGCGATCGTGAACACCCATGTGGCCACAGTCGCGCGGGTCGGATCGAACAGATGCGCCTTGTGCCACAAGGTCGCCATCACCTCTTGCGCGCATTCCTCGGCCAGGGTCGAATCCGATCCCGATTTCATCAGGAACGCTTTGATCCGCGGCGCGAAATGCTGGAACAGCTCGGCAAAGGCCGCCTGATCCTGCGCATCCCGAATGCGCGACACATGGTCTACCCATTCGGTTCTGGTGTCACAGCTGCCGTTCGCTCGGTTCACCGGTCTGCCCCTGATGCGTTTCTTCGCGCGCCAAGGTTTCTGTGCGGGGCGGTCGCCCACCGGTTCATCCAAGGTCACGGTATCGATCTCGGTAAACATAACCACATTACGCGGGCCAGCCCAAGGCGGATCACTTTGTGAAATTTTTTGATCTGCGAAATATCGTATTACGTAGTATTCTCATGCGTGTTCAGACGAAAATAAAAGCGGTTTGAACAGTTTACAGACGCGTCAGGAAACAGATGAGCGGGATCGATCATATCGCAGGGCACACCTATCACGGCCGCAAGGGTGCGATTGATAACGCGTTCCGCTATTCCGTCGATTACATCCTGCTGGACCCCGAAGCCCGTTTGGACACCCCGGCGCTGTTTTCCATTGACCGGGTCAATGTCGTTAACTGGCGCAGCCGCGACCATGGGGGGGCCCCGAAACAGGGTCGGGGCGCCGTCTGGCTGCGCGAGCAGTTCGATGCAATGGATGTCGCGCAGCCGGATCGGATCGAGCTGCTGACCCAACCGCGCGTTCTGGGGCATGTGTTCAACCCGGTCAGCTTCTGGTTCTGTTTCGACGCCGAAGATCAGCTGTTCACCGTGGTCGCCGAGGTGACGAACACGTTCGGCACCCGCCACAGCTATCTGTGCCATAAGCCCAATTTTGCGCCGATTGGCCCGTCGGACCGGATCATTGCGGACAAGCTGATGCATGTGTCGCCGTTTCAGAAGATCGAAGGGGATTACACCTTTCGGTTCGACTATCGCCCGGATCGGGTGGGTGTTTGGATCGACTATGGCCGTGAAAAAGGCGGGCTGATCGCTACCCTGACCGGACCCCGGCAGCCCTTGACCAACGGTGTCATTCTGACCTCGTTGATACGGCGGCCTTTTGGGGCCCGCCGCACGATGTTTCTGATCCTGTGGCAGGCGCTGAAATTATGGGCCAAGAAGGCGCGGTTCCGCCCGTTCCGCCGCGCGCCGGTGCCCGAGCAGCCAATCTCGCGCGCACATCGATAAATCCGATGCGCTGTCGTCGTCTTTTGCGTGAGATCAAAGACTCAGGCCACCGGGAATGGTTCAGATAAGTCCAACACCGCGAACACGAGGAGTTGGGTTATGTTGGAAATCTCGGCAAGAAAGATCGCTCAGGTCGCGATGATGGGGCGTGAACTGGATCGCGCCGAGGGCGAATTGCGCGCATTTATCGACCGGATGGGCGAGGATGAGCAGGCGGAACTGGTCGCTGTCATGTGGATCGGTCGCGAAAGCTTTTTCGCTGAAGATCTGGCCGAGGCCATCGCCACCGCAAAATCCGAAGCCTCGACCCCGTGTGCGGATTATCTGATCGGAACGCCGCATCTGTCTGATCATCTTGAGAACGGTTTGGATGCCTTGGGTATATCGGCTGAGGATATCGAAAACGATCTGATGTAGGCGTAGGTTGTCGTCGTCGGAGCGAGGGGCCAGCCCCTCGCGCACCCCGGGATATTTTTGGCCAGATGAAGGATCCTGTTGGGCACTACCCGGGGCTTGAGAAAGATTAACTAATTTTAATTGTCTGGTTTGGCCGCGTTAACGCGGGCCTCCTTTATCTGTTTTGTGACGCAACGCAAAACTTGGATTTGGAGGAAATCTGATGACCTATGCACATACCGCAAAGCCGCAGGGCGGGTTGTTCTTTTCGGGCTTGTTTGCGAACTATGCCGTAACAAAGGTCGAAACGTTTCGCCGTCAGCTTGTTGCCCAAACGGCGCGTGAGCTGGAAAGCCTGACGGACGTGCAGCTGAAAGACATCGGGATCGCCCGCGAAGACATCAATCAGCGCGCGTATCAGAGCGTCTATGGTGGTGTCCCCTATCGCCAGTAAAGCCATTGCACCCTGCACCCAACGACACAGACAAGAAGGGAACGCCCCATGTGCGATGTTATTCAGCCGACCAATCAGCCAACCCCCGCGGCAAGTGCTTTGCTGCTGTTCGACCGGGCCATGCGCATCCGTTCGGTCTCTGCCGATATTGTGCGGGCCGCGCAGTATCTGGACAGCCTGTCAGATCAGCACCTGTAGAGCTTGGCATCAATCGCAGCGACATCGAGGACACGATTGAGCGATATATCTGAAGGCCCTGCAAAGGGGACATAAGAAAGCGGTAACATGCTGAAAGATGACCAATGAAAGCCATTCCAGACCCTCTGGAATGGCTTTTCTGCTGTCTTAGATCAGGTGATCCACGATCTGCAGATGTTGCGCCAGCGTGTCGATCTCAGCCATCCAGCCTTGCACAAGCTTTGGATCGCTAGGGGCGGCGTGGACGCCAGCCGGGATGGCGCGGTTCAGCACAGCTTCTACGGCCAGAGAGACCGGAACCGATACCAGACGCGCCATCGCGGTGCCGCGCGCGTCGCCCCAGGCGTCCATGACGTAGGTTTTGTGCCAGACGGGGATACCGTCGCGCTCGGCCTTCAGCCCCACGCACAGAACCACGCGGTCGGGTTCGCCTTCGTCATAGGCGTTTTCCGCCCAAAACTGATCGGACATCTCTTTCAGGCGGGCGTCGCCTTCCGGGCCGGACAGGGTTTCAATCTCGGCAAAGACGTCCGACCACGCATCGGCCCAGCCGTTCAGGCGCAGAGTGCCACGAACGAATTCCTTGACGGTCCAGTGATCCTCGAACTGGTATTCGGCCATGAAGGGCAGCGAGTCCCGGTTCGGATAGACTTCGAAGCTTTCGGGCGACGGCAACGGCGCGATATAGCTGCTGATCGCATCCCAAGGGCGGGCGATGTCCAGCGGGGCATAGTCGCGGATCGATTTTGACGGTGACCGCAGCGCTTTCAGCACGCCCAGCGGCGACCAGCTGAACTTGTATCGAAACGGGTTGGGGTTCTTGGGAATGCCGCCGCAATAAGAGATGAAACTCAGATGGTTTTGCGGGTCGAACGCGTCCGAGGCGCGGTAGTCCGCGACCAGCGCATGCGCCATCAGATGGTCGATGCCCGGGTCTAGCCCCACCTCATTGACGAGCACCACACCGGCCTCGCGCGCTTTGTCGTCCAGAGCGCGCATTTCGGGGGCGATGTAGGAGGATGAGACGAAATTTGCGCCCTTGGAGATCGCCAGTTCTGCCAGCGGGACGTGCCAGTCGCCGGGCAGCATCGAGACGATCACGTCGCCCTGTTCCAGCACCTCAGCCAACGCGTCAATGTCGAAGGCGCGGATGTCGTCGGTCAGGTCTCCGACCTCGGCCTTGGCCTTCTCGATGGTCCGGTTCCAGACGGTCACCTTGTGCCCGCCTTCGATCAGGCGGCGCAGGCCGGGGATGGCCGACAGGCCGGTGCCACACCAGTGAATGGTCATCGCTCAGATCCCTTCGATATGAGTTTTGTAGGTTGCTTCTGCCCGACCCCAAACGCCGCTGTCCAGATCGGTCAGGGTCAGCAGGGAGGGCAGCAGCTGCGCGGCGTAGTCTTCCGAGCTTTCGACCGGCAGCATTGAGGGCAGGTTGTCGATGGCCATGACATCCATCACCGGGTCGGCGGCTACGCGCAGGGAGGGCGCGTCCCATGTGGTGGCGCGATCATAGACCGGCACGGGATTATAGTCGCTATCCGGATCGCAGGCCACGTCGCCGATGGCGGTCAGTTTGCGCTGCGCGGTCAGCGCCTCACGCGGGACAAAGACCGGTGTGCCGGGGCGGGCGAAGATGCAGTTCAGGAACAGGTTGTGGTTCAGGATTTCCGGGAAAGGCCCGCCGCTCGCGGTTTCGGCCATGTCCCATTTCGTGACGGGGACGCCCATCGCTTCGCACATGTCGGCAGCGCCTGTGCCCACGCGACCCAAAGCACCGATGACGATGGCGGTCGGGCGGGTGCCGGTGGCATCCAGTTCGGCGAGCAATTCAGCGTTCAGGGCATCTTTGCCCGGGTATACGCCCACTGCAGGGCATTCCTCATCCCGTTGTTGCGCCGCCCATGTTTTCAGCGTCACCGCAGCGCCTGCATATCCCGCCCAGTAGCCAAAGGCAGCAACCCGGCAACCGTCTTCATCCACCAGATATTCCAGATCATAAAGCGTACCGCCGCCGGCCTTGAACCGCTGAAGCAGCGCGCGCCCGGAATGCTGGCCCTTATACGCATGACCAAACATGATGTGGCGGTGGGGCAGGGGCGTGCCGTCTTCGGGCAGTTCCTTGAGGCCAAAGATGATCGCGTCCAAAGGAGCCTCTGGCCAGCTATTTTCGGCCGCAATCTCGCAGCCAGCAGCCTTGTAGCCGTCCAGCGGGATGGCCCGGACCGAGCTTTGCTCGACCGTCACGCGAATACCTGCCGTGATCAGAGCGGCGGCGCCTTCGGGGGTCAACCCGACCCGTTCCTCGTTCGGGCGCTGTTCTGCCCGGACCCAAAGATGTGTCATTGCAATTCCTTTTGTCAGAGCATGCCTGCAGCGCGCACGGCCTGAACCGAAGGCCGCGCCTCCATCGCTTCGCGGAAAGCGATGATCTTGGGAAACGCCGCGACATCCACGCCGTCGCCCTCCAACCAACTGCACACTACATAGAGATAAGCATCGGCCAACGAGAACGCCTCACCCAGCACGAACGGCCCGCGCAGCCCGTTGGCGCAGATGTAATCACAGGACGCGGTCATCGTTTCGGCAACCTTTCCCGCCATATCCTGCCAACTGGCTTCGTTATCCGCCCAGCGGTGGCCACGCATTTTGTGCGCGTGGTTCACATGCATGGTGGAGGCGAGGTAATACATCACCTCGCGCATGCGCCCGGCCATCACCGGATCGGCAGGCACCAGACCCGCGTCAGGCGCAACCGTTGCCACATAGTCCAGCAGCGCGCCGGTTTCGGTCAGGATGCCTCCGTCAACCACCAGCGCGGGCACCCGGCCCTTGGGGTTGATCTGGTGATAGGCCGGTTTGGTCTGCTCGCCGTCTGCAAAGTTCAGCTTGACCGCTTCATACTCAAGCCCTGCCTCTTCCAGCGCGATGGCCACGGCAACGGAAATGGTGCGGGGGGCGTAATAAAGCTGCATTCGGGGCCTCCTTACAGGTGGGTTTGCGCGAACTGCCGGTCGGGTGCTTCCAGATGGGGCACCGCGTTGAACAGAACCGGGCTCAGCTGTGTGCCAATCGGGTGCAGACGATGCATCGACGTGTTCATGATGGCAAGCGCCACGCGCGCCATCGACGGGATATCCAGCCCCATCGCCTGCCGCACCACCATCGAGATCAACCCGCCCGAGGTCACAACGATCGCAGGCCCGCCCTCGGTCCCGATCTCGCGCAGGGCGTCGCGGACGCGGGTTTCGAACTGATCGAACGTTTCGGGTGCGTCGGCGATCTCGCCCTTGGACCAGGCGGCGAAGGTGCGCGGCAGATGTTCGACAAACCCTTCGCGATCAGTGGGGATTTCGACGCCGTGTTGCTGCTGGAAAAGCTGCGCGAGGGTGAAGTACTCGATTTCATTCAAGCGCGCATCGCGGATCGGGTCAGTTAGCCCCATGCTGGTGGCGGTTTCCACATGCCGGTTCAGCGTGCCGCAATAGACACGCGGATAATGGCGCTGGGTATCGCGCAGATGCGCCCCCAGCCAGCGCGCTTGCTGGTGACCCAGATCGCTCAGCCGGTCATAGCTCAGCTCATCCCGCGCGGTTGTATTGGCCTGCCCGTGGCGCACCAGTGTGATATATGACATGACGGTCCCTCTTGCGGGCAAGTCTTAGGGCAGGTTCGGGGCCGGGACCAGAGGGGTTTGGTAAAAATCGAACGGTGATTGCACCTTGCCGGTCGGGCGCTATGGTTGGCCCGAACAAGGGGGAGTGTCATGGCGATAGACGAAAACCGATTTCTGGCCGATCTGCATAAACTGCGCAGCTTCGGAGCATCAGGCGTCGGCAAGGGCGTCGTGCGTCCGGCCTATTCTGACGCTGACATCGCCGCGCGCCAATGGCTGGCCACGCGTATGGCAGAGGCGGGCCTGACGCCGCATTTCGACCCAGTCGGCAATCTCTTCGGGCTGGCCGACGGGCCGTCCCTGTTGATGGGCTCGCATTCCGATAGCCAGCCAGAAGGCGGCTGGCTGGACGGCGCGCTGGGCGTCATTGCCGCGCTAGAGGTCGCGCGCGCCAGTGACCAGCCGGTCTCGGTCGTCAGTTTTCAGGACGAAGAGGGGCGGTTCGGCGTCACCACCGGCTCTGCCGTGTGGTCCGGTGGCTTGCCGCTGGAAAAGGCAGACGGGCTGACTGATGGTGCGGGGATCAGCTTTGGCGCGGCGCGGGCATCTATGGCTGACATGGCTCAGGATTTTGTCGATCCGGCCCGGTTCAGCGGGTTCATCGAGATGCATATCGAACAGGGCCCGGCGTTGGACGTGGCGGGCGAACAGATCGGCGTGGTGACGGATATCGTCGGCATCCGCGACATGCGCATCACGTTTGAGGGGCAGCAGAACCACGCAGGCACCACGCCGATGCACCTGCGCCGCGATGCGTTTCAGGCTCTGTCGCTGTTCAACACGCGGCTCAATGACCGGTTCCGCAATGTGGTGACGCCGCAAACGGTCTGGACCATCGGGCATGTTGATCTGCACCCGAACGCCTCCTCCATTGTGCCGGGACGCGTGCGGTTTTCGATGCAATGGCGCGATGGTGACTCTGACCGTCTGTTGCGCATGGAAGAGATCATCCGCGCCACCGCGCAGCAGGTGGCCGAGGACCTTGGCATGACACTGGACTACGGCCCGATGCTGGGTTTGGAACCGGTGAGCATGGATTCCAACCTGCGCAACGCGCTGGAAAGCGGGGCACTGGCGGTCGCGCCGGGCAAATGGCGCAGGATGCCATCGGGGGCTTTGCATGACGCCACCAATGTCTCGCGTCTGATGCCGGTTGCGATGCTGTTTGTACCCTCGATCAACGGAATCAGCCATGATTTCGCCGAGGACACTGCCGAGGATGACCTGATTGCAGGTCTCAATGTGCTGGATCATGCCGTTCAGGCGCTCGGGGCGGCTGCGCGATAAGGCGCGGTGAAAATACAAATTTTCCAGCGGTTTGGCTTGGGGTAAACAGTCGTCAACAAGGGCGTGTCTTCCCGCGCATGCTGAAGTTGACCGACGTCGGCAGATCGAGTGTTGCCTAACGGAAAAAAGTTTCCTATAGGAACATTATTGATGCATACGCCCGTATACAGGTCTGTCTCGTTGATGATGAAGTGTCAAAACACCGGGGCTGAATCGTTGCAAAATATGCAGCTTGGGTCAGACTGATGGGTATGCGTTCCGACCATTAGATACGAAAGAAGGTATCCGCCATGACAGACGCACCGAAGCGCACTCCGCTCTACGACCTGCATGTTGAGTTGGGAGGGAAGCTGGTTGATTTCGCGGGTTGGGAGATGCCGGTTCAGTATCCTTTGGGGATCATGGGGGAGCACAAACAGTGCCGCGAGAAGGCGGCGGTATTTGATGTGAGCCATATGGGTCAGGTGATTCTGCGCGGTGAGAATGTGGGGGAGAAGCTGGAAGCTTTGTGTCCGCAAGCCTATGCGACATTGAAGGAAGGCAAGGCGCGGTACGGGTTCTTTACGAACGCCGACGGCGGGATCATGGATGACCTGATCGTGTCGAATGCGGGCGATCATTACTTTGTGGTGGTGAACGCGGCCCTGCGGCATCAGGACATTCCGCATATGCGCGAACACCTTGAAGGCGTTGAGGTGACCGAGATTTTCGATCGGGCACTGGTGGCGGTTCAGGGACCGAAGGCGGAGGATGTGGTGGGCGAGTTGTGCCCTGCGGCCCGCGACCTGAAATTCATGGAAACCGCCGTGGCGGGTATCAACGGCGTCGAATGCCGCATCTCGCGTCTGGGCTATACGGGCGAGGACGGGTATGAGATTTCCATCCCCGAAGACAAAGCGATCGAGATCACGAAGGCATTTCTGGCCCATGAGGAGTGCGAAGCCGCTGGTCTGGGTGCACGCGACAGCCTGCGGCTGGAGGCGGGTCTGTGCCTCTATGGCAATGACATTGACCAAAGCACCTCGCCGATTGAAGCCAGCCTTGGCTGGGCCATTCAGAAACGCCGCAAGGAAGAAGGCGGCTTTCCGGGCGCGGACCGCATTCAGCGCGAACTGGCTGACGGGACATCCCGCAAGCTGGTCGGCATCAAACCGACAGGCCGCGCGCCCGCGCGGCAAGGCGTGGAAATCCAGAACACAGAGGGCAACACCATCGGCCAGATTACCTCGGGCGGGTTTGGCCCCACGGTCGGCGGGCCTGTTGCGATGGGCTATGTCGCCATGGCGCACAGCACACCGGGCGAGTCGGTCAATCTGATCATCCGGGGCAAGCCGCAACCGGCCGAGATCGTGGCGCTGCCCTTCGTCACCCAGAACTACAAGCGTTGAAGTCAGGAGAAAGAGACCATGGCAACCTATTATTCCGAAGAACACGAATGGCTGAACGTTGAGGGCGACACCGCCACTCTGGGCATCACCAAACATGCCGCCGAACAGCTGGGCGATGTGGTCTTTGTCGAACAACAGGAAGCAGGCGACGAGTTCGAGAAAGACGGCGAGATCGGCGTGATTGAATCCGTCAAGGCAGCCTCGGAACTCTACGCCCCGGTGGATGGCGAGATTGTCGAGGTCAACGAGGCGCTGGCCGACAATCCCGGCGCGCTGAACGAAGACCCCGAGGGCGAGGCCTGGATCTACAAGATCAAGATCAGCGACGCCTCGCAGCTCGAAGATCTGATGGACGAGGCCGGTTACAAGGCCTTCATCGGCTGACACTGCCGGAGCCCTGATATTGGGGCTCCCCAGCTTCATCTTTTTCCAAATACTCCCGCCGGAGGCTCCCGCAGTCTCCGCCGGGCCAGACCTATCCGTGAGGAGCGCAACGATGGCCTTCAAACTGACCGATTACGAAGCCTATGATTTCGCCAACCGCCGCCATATCGGGCCCAGCCCGACCGAGATGCGCGACATGCTCAAGGTGATCGGCTTCAAGACGCTGGATCAGCTGATCGATGCCACCGTCCCACCCGCGATCCGCCAGAAGGAACCGCTGGACTGGGGTCCGGCGATGACCGAACGCGATGCGCTTTTCCATATGAAAGAGGTGGCCAGCAAGAACAAGGTCCTGACCTCGCTGATCGGGCAGGGGTATTACGGCACCACCACACCCGCGCCGATCCTGCGCAACATCCTGGAAAACCCGGCCTGGTACACCGCCTACACCCCCTATCAGCCCGAGATCAGCCAGGGTCGCCTTGAGGCACTGCTGAACTTCCAGACCATGGTCAGCGACCTGACCGGGCTCGACGTGGCCAACGCCTCGCTGCTGGACGAAGCCACTGCTGCGGCGGAAGCCATGGCCATGGCCAAGCGCGGCGGCCGGTCCAAGGCCAACAACGCGGCCTTCTTTGTCGACCGCAATTGCCACCCGCAGACCATCGCGGTGATCAAAACCCGGGCTGAGCCTCTGGGCATCGACGTGCAGGTGGCTGACCCCGACCAACTGGACGCAGGCGCCGTCTTTGGCGCGATCTTCCAGTACCCCGGCACGCACGGGCACGTGCGCGACTTCACCAAGGAAATTGCCGCCCTGCATGAGCACAAAGCCATCGCCATCGTCGCTGCCGACATCCTGTCGCTGGCGCTGCTGAAATCCCCCGGCGAGATGGGCGCGGATATCGCCATCGGCTCGACCCAGCGCTTTGGCGTGCCGATGGGCTATGGCGGCCCGCACGCGGCTTACATGGCGACCACCGACAAGCTGAAACGCGCGATGCCGGGCCGGATCATCGGTGTCAGCATCGACAGCCGCGGCAACAAGGCCTACCGCCTCGCCCTGCAGACCCGTGAACAGCATATCCGGCGCGAGAAGGCGAACTCGAATGTCTGCACCGCGCAGGCGCTGCTGGCGGTGATCGCCTCGATGTATGCGGTGTACCACGGCCCCGACGGCATCAAGGCCATCGCACAATCGGTGCACCGCAAGACCTCGCGTCTGGCAGCGGGTCTGGAAGAGGCGGGCTTCTCGGTTGAGCCAGAGGTGTTTTTCGACACCATCACGGTCGAGGTCGGCCACCTGCAGACGACTGTCATGGAGGCCGCTGTCGCCCGGGGCGTCAACCTGCGCAAGGTCGGCGAGACCAAGGTCGGCATCAGCCTCGACGAACAGACCCGGCCCGAGACCATCGAGGCGGTCTGGGGGGCCTTCGGCATCGACCGCAAGGATGACAGTTCGAACAAGCAGTACCGTCTGCCGGATTACGCCCTGCGCGAGACGCCCTATCTGACCCACCCGATCTTCCACAAGAACCGGGCCGAGGCCGAGATGACCCGCTATATGCGTCGTCTGGCCGACCGCGATCTGGCGCTGGACCGGGCGATGATCCCGCTGGGATCCTGCACCATGAAGCTGAACGCCACGATCGAAATGATCCCGGTCACCTGGCCTGAGTTCGGCAACCTACACCCGTTCTGCCCCGAAGATCAGGCGCAGGGCTATCATGAGATGATTGCCGATCTGAACGACAAGCTGTGCCAGATCACCGGCTATGACGCGATCTCGCAGCAGCCCAACTCGGGCGCGCAGGGCGAGTACGCAGGCCTGCTGACCATCCGTAACTATCACTTCGCCCGCGGCGAAGGACATCGCAATGTCTGCCTGATCCCAACCTCGGCGCATGGGACCAACCCGGCCTCGGCGCAGATGGTGGGCTGGCAGGTGGTGCCGGTGCAATCGGATGAGAACGGCAATATCGACCTGAACGACTTCCGCGCCAAGGCCGAGAAGCACTCGGATCATCTGGCCGGTTGCATGATCACCTATCCTTCGACCCACGGTGTCTTTGAGACCACCGTGCAGGAGGTCTGCCAGATCACCCATGATCACGGCGGTCAGGTCTATATCGATGGGGCCAACATGAACGCCATGGTCGGCCTGTCGCGTCCCGGTGACATTGGCGGCGATGTCAGCCACCTGAACCTGCACAAGACCTTCTGCATCCCCCATGGCGGCGGCGGCCCCGGCATGGGCCCCATCGGCGTCAAGGCGCATCTTGAGGAACACCTGCCCGGCCATCCGGAATACGGCACCGCCGTGGGTCCGGTCTCGGCCGCGCCATTTGGGTCTCCGTCCATCCTACCTGTTAGCTGGGCCTATGTGCTGCTGATGGGTGGCGCGGGTCTGACACAGGCCACGAAAGTGGCGATCCTGAACGCCAACTACATCGCGGCGCGTCTGGCCGATGCCTATCCGATCCTCTACACCTCCGAATCCGGTCGAGTGGCGCATGAATGCATCCTCGACACACGGCCTTTGGACGCTGAGGCGCATGTGACCGTCGATGACGTCGCCAAGCGGCTCGTCGATTCCGGTTTCCACGCACCCACCATGAGCTGGCCGGTGGCGGGCACCCTGATGGTCGAGCCCACCGAATCCGAGCCCAAGGACGAGCTGGACCGCTTCTGCGACGCCATGCTGTCCATCCGGGCCGAGGCGCAGGATATCATCGACGGCAAGATCGACGCGGAAAACAACCCGCTGAAAAACGCCCCCCACACGGTGCGCGATCTGGTCGGCGACTGGGACCGGCCCTACAGCCGCGAACAGGCCTGCTTCCCTCCGGGCTCGATGGGCGTCGACAAGTACTGGTCCCCCGTCAACCGCGTCGACAACGCATACGGCGACCGAAACCTCGTCTGCACATGCCCGCCCATGTCAGAATACGAAGAGGCCGCTGAATAAATCACAAACAAAACCCCGCTGAGAAATCGGCGGGGTTTTCGCTTATCGGAAACCCGCGTTCTGATTTGTTCCGGTTCCAGATGTCGTTTTTGTTAGGCGAAGCGTCTTTTTCTCTTGCTGCGCTTGCGAAGGCCGCTTACCCCTGTCCGTGGGACACCCCTCCCCAACGAGGGGCGTGTATCTGGAAGGGTAATACAGATGACTATCGAACAACCGGCGACGCGGCCGGCGAATCCGCGTTTTTCCTCGGGCCCCTGCGCCAAACCCCCCACATTTGAACTGTCCAAGCTGGCTGACGCTGCATTGGGTCGGTCGCACCGTGCTGCTGTCGGCAAGGACAAGCTGACTGCGGCCATCGAAGGCACGCGCGAGCTGCTGGGCATTCCGGCGGATTACAAGATCGGCATCGTTCCCGCCTCGGACACCGGCGCGGTTGAGATGGCGCTGTGGTCGCTGCTGGGTGAGCGCAAGGTTGAGATGCTGGCGTGGGAAAGTTTCGGTGCGGGCTGGGTCACCGACGTGGTCAAGCAGTTGAAGATCGACGCCGAAGTGAAAACGGCTGATTACGGGCAGATCGTCGATCTGACTTCGGTCGATTTCGCCAATGACGTGGTGTTCACGTGGAACGGCACGACCTCGGGCGTGAGGGTTCCGAATGGCGACTGGATTGCGGATGACCGTCAGGGTCTGACAATCTGCGACGCAACTTCTGCGGCTTTTGCGATGGACCTGCCTTGGGACAAACTGGATGTGACCACGTTTAGTTGGCAGAAAGTGCTGGGTGGAGAAGCGGCCCACGGGATGCTGATCCTGAGCCCTCGTGCGGTAGAACGGCTGGAAAGCTACACGCCCGCATGGCCTCTGCCCAAGATTTTCCGCCTGACCAAAGGGAGCAAATTGATCGATGGTATCTTTACCGGGGCCACGATCAACACGCCCTCGATGCTGGCGGTCGAGGATTATCTGTTCGCGCTGGATTGGGCGCGCTCGGTTGGCGGTCTGCAGGGCCTGATTTCTCGCGCGGACGCAAATGCCGGGGCGGTACATGCGTTCTGTGAGCAGAACGCCTGGATCGCCAATCTGGCCGACGATGTTGCGACGCAATCGAACACCTCGGTATGTTTGAAATTCACCGATCCGCGCATTCGGGACGGTGGGGCTTTTGCCAAGTCCGTTGCAAAGCGGCTTGAGGTCGAGAACATCGCTCTGGATATCGGTGCCTATCGCGACGCCCCTGCGGGTTTGCGCATCTGGTGCGGCGGCACGGTTGAGACCTCGGACATTCAGGCGTTGTTGCCATGGCTCGCATGGGCCTTCGAGGCCGAGATCGCTGCGCAAACGGCAGCCGCCTGACAAGATTTTTCGACGAAAAATCTGGGCCCGCCTGTGGCCCGGACATCTCCCAAATATTCAAGGACCAGAGATATGGCCCCCAAAGTACTCGTATCTGACAAGCTCAGCGAAACCGCCGTGCAGATCTTTCGGGATCGCGGCATCGACGTGGATTTCATGCCCGATCTGGGCAAGGACAAAGACAAGCTGGCCGAGGTGATCGGCCAGTATGACGGCCTTGCCATCCGCTCGGCCACCAAGGTGACGCCGACCCTTCTGGAAAAGGCGGACAATCTGAAAGTCATTGGTCGCGCCGGGATCGGGACCGACAATGTCGACAAGGATGCCGCCAGCAAGAAAGGCGTGATCGTCATGAACACGCCCTTCGGCAACATGATCACCACAGCCGAGCACGCCATCGCGATGATGTTCGCCGTAGCGCGGCAGATCCCCGAAGCCAGCACCTCGACACATGCAGGTAAGTGGGAAAAGTCCAAATTCATGGGGATCGAACTGACCAACAAGACGCTTGGCGTGATTGGTGCGGGTAATATCGGCGGTATTGTCTGCGAACGCGCCCTTGGTCTGAAGATGAAGGTTGTCGCGTATGACCCTTATCTGGGCGAAGAGAAAGCCGCCAAGATGGGCGTCGAAAAGGTCGAACTGGACGAGCTGCTGTCGCGCGCCGACTTCATCACCCTGCACGTGCCGCTGACCGATCAGACCCGCAACATCCTGAGCCGCGAAAACCTTGAGAAAACCAAACCCGGCGTCCGCATCGTCAACTGTGCACGTGGCGGTCTGGTCGATGAAGAAGCGCTGGCCGAGATGCTGAAATCGGGACGGGTTGCGGGTGCGGCCTTTGATGTGTTCAGCGAGGAACCAGCCAAGGAAAACGCTCTGTTCAACCTGCCCAACGTCGTCTGCACGCCGCATCTGGGCGCCGCGACAACCGAAGCACAGGAAAACGTGGCACTGCAGGTGGCCGAGCAGATATCGAACTATCTGCTGACCGGCGCCGTCGAAAACGCGTTGAACATGCCCAGCGTAACGGCGGAAGAAGCCAAGGTCATGGGCCCGTGGATCAAGCTGGCTGGACATCTGGGCAGCTTCATCGGCCAGATGACGGACGAGCCGATCAAGGCGATCAACATCCTCTATGACGGTGTTGCGGCCGAGATGAATCTGGCCGCGCTGAATTGCTCGGTCGTTGCCGGCATCATGAAAAAGTTTAACCCCGAGGTAAATATGGTCTCGGCCCCGGTGGTGGCCAAGGAACGGGGTATCAAAATCTCGACCACCAATCAGGACAAATCAGGCGCGTTCGAAGGTTACGTCAAGGTCACGGTCGTGACCAACAAGCGCGAGCGCTCTATCGGCGGCACTGTGTTCAGTGATGGAAAACCCAGATTCATCCAGATCAAAGGGATCAACATCGATGCCGAGATCGGGGCGCATATGCTCTATACCACCAATGAAGACGTGCCGGGCATCATCGGTGCGTTAGGGCAAACCATGGGTGAGAACAACGTGAACATCGCCAACTTTACCCTTGGCCGCTCGGCAGCCGGGGGAGAAGCAATTGCGTTGCTTTATGTCGACGAACCCGTCCCGGCCGAGGCGCGGGCCAAGCTGGCCGAGACGGGTTTGTTCACCCAGATCAAACCGCTGGAGTTTGACGTGGCCTGAGCAGTCGCAGTCGGGGTTTCGATACAAATTGATGCCCGCGCCGGAAAAAGGTGCGGGCATTCTCTTTCGTTCAGGGGCATTTCGCGGCACAAGTCCCGCGACCCCAACCTGAAAGGCCCTGTCATGACCACGCCCATCTACGCCATCGGTGACATTCACGGTCAGCTTGACATGCTGAATGCTGCGCTGCGCCGGATCGAGGCAGATGGCGGCCCGGATGCGCGTATCGTGTTTCTGGGTGACTATACAGATCGCGGACCGGACAGTCGTGGCGTCTTGGATGTGTTGATCGAAGGTCAAGGCGCGGGCCGAAACTGGGTTACGGTGAAGGGAAACCATGACCGGATGTTTTCGATGTTCATGCAGGACCACCCGTTGAATGACACCCGCCTGCCGATCGAGCTGCATTGGCTGCACGACCGGATCGGCGGGATCGAAACGCTGGCCTCTTACGGCGTGCAGGTCACCCCATCCGCGCGCATCTATCAGGTTCATGAACAGGCGCGGGCCGCTGTGCCGCAAGAACATCTGGATTTTCTGAATGCCCTGCCGACATATCATCAGGAAGCAGAGCTACTGTTTGTCCATGCCGGATTGCGGCCCGGTATTCCGCTGGAGCAGCAGACCGAGGATGATCTGGTCTGGATCCGCCACGAGTTTCTGGACGCGGTCAAACCCTACCCCTGGCTGGTCGTACATGGCCACACGCCTGTTGATCGCGTTGAACATTGCGGAAACCGGATCAATCTGGATACCGGCGCGGGCTATGGGCGCCCGCTGTCATCAGTGGTGTTTGAAGGGCGTGAATGCTGGGTTTTGACTGACAAGGGACGAGTCCCGTTGCGTCTTACCCGGTTTTGAACATGTCCGCGTGACTGTCGCGCAAAACGTTTTTTTGAACCTTGCCCATCGTGTTGCGCGGCAACGCATCCAGAACGATCAAATCGCGCGGGTGTTTAAACCGCGCAAGCTGTTTCTGCACCTCTGATTGAATCGCTGCCAAATCCGGGCTTTGGCCGGGTTCGGGCACCAGAACTGCCAGCACTGCCTCACCAAAATCGGGGTGCGGAACGCCGATGACGGCGCTTTCCAGAACACCGGGTTGATCATCCAGAACCAGCTCGATCTCTTTGGGATAGATGTTGTACCCGCCCGAAATGATAAGATCCTTGCCGCGCCCGACGATATGGACATAGCCATCCGCGTCCACACGCCCCAGATCGCCGGTGATAAAGAACCCGTCCGCGCGCAGTTCCGCAGCGGTTTTTTCGGGCATTTGCCAGTAGCCCTGAAACACGTTCGGGCCGCGCACTTCGATCATGCCGATCTCACCGTGGGCCATGTCTTCGCCGGTTTCGGGATCGGTTACTTTCAATTCGACATCCGGCAGCGGAAATCCAACCGTCCCGGGGCGACGTTCGCCTTCGTAAGGGTTGGAGGTATTCATGTTGGTTTCCGTCATGCCATAGCGTTCCAGAATGCGGTGGCCGGTGCGCGCCTGAAACCGCTCATGCGTCTCGGCCAGCAGCGGGGCCGAACCCGAGATGAACAATCGCATGTGCTGCACCAGATCGCCAGTGAACCGGTCGTCGCCCAGCAATCGGGTATAGAACGTAGGAACCCCCATCATGGATGTGGCTTTGGGCATCAGCCGCAGGATGTCTTCCAGATCGAATTTCGGCAGAAAGATCATCGATCCGCCCGAGGCCAGGATCACATTCGTGGCTACAAACAACCCGTGCGTATGGAAGATCGGCAATGCATGCAGCAGCACGTCCTGGCGGCTAAAGCGCCATTCGCGCACCAGAGTGTGCGCGTTGGATAACAGATTGGCCTGCGTTAGCATCGCGCCTTTGGATCGCCCGGTGGTGCCTGAGGTATACAAAAACGCGGCCAGATCGTCCGGCGAGCGGCGCACAGGCTCGAACGCAGGCAACATCCCCAATGCCCGACGCATCAGACTGCCGGTCCCGTCTGCGTTCAGTGTTTCGAGCCGGGCCTTCTGCGCCTGCGCAACGGGCAAGAGTCCATGTTCATTTGCGGCATCGCAGACCAGCAATGAGGCGGAGCTGTTTTCAACGAAGTAGGCCAGCTCGGTATTGGTATAGGCGGTGTTGAGCGGCAAAAAAATCAGCCCGGTCTGCGCACAGGCGGCATATAGCGCAAGCGCTTCGGGTGATTTCTGAACCTGAACGGCCACGCGATCTCCGGGTTCCAGACCCATCCCGGTCAGGGCATTTGCAATACGCGCCGCCATATCCAGAAAATCTGTGTGAGTTAGGCTTGTTCCGTCCGGAAGATGCAAGAATGGCGTCGATTTGCCTGCATGGATGCCAAACAGCTGATCGTAAAGCGGGTTGCCCATTGCGAAAATCCTCGGGTCGAAAGATGCCTTTGAACCTGTCCCGGATTTGCCGGAGGGTAAAGCCTCTGCGATGTGGAAATACGCAGCCGCGGCTCAGAATTGTGTGGTCATGCGGTAACCGGCTGCGAAATACATCTTGGCAAAGGTCACTGGTTGACCCTGCAGCCAGGTGATGCGCTCGGCGGTAAAGACGGGTTCGCCTTCTGGTACATCCAGAAACCCGCCAACTGCCGCGTCGGCGCGACTGGCCAGAAAGGTCAGTTCAACATTCGTGAAGGGCACGGTCTGGATCAACCACTCATTCGGCCCGATACCAGAAAAATCGGCCTGTTCGACCTGCGGGACGCTGTCCACGACGATCCAGCGATCCTCATATTGAAACGGAGTGTTGCCGCTGTAGTGCATGCATCGCACATGCATGGCCGTCTGACCGGGCCGCAGCTGCAACCGGGCACTCAACCATTCCGGGGCGGGCTGAATTTCGGCCGAGACCAGCGCATAACGATAGGTGCCGCCTATGGCTTCGACCTCTTCCCGGACCAGCGGAATGGTAAAGCGTGCCTGCCTTTGCGGTGCGCTCAGAACCCGGGTTCCGGCTTTGCGCCGCCGTTCCAGAAATCCTTCATCTGCCAACTCGCGCAAGGCGCGGTTGACCGTCGTTCGGGTGCACGAGAATTCGATGGCCAGTTCTTCTTCATTCGGCAGCAGGCTATCGGGTCGCCACTGCCCGGACCGGATGCGATGCAGCACGGTCTGCTTGATGTCCTTATAGCTGGTGGTGTCGCTGTTCTGGGTCATGGAGATCTGATTTAGTGTCTAAAGAAGGGCCAGAAGATCGGCAATGGCGGCCCGGTAAGCGTTGGTGATCTGCGCGCGCGCAACGTGTTGTCCGTCGCGCACCATATGCCGCCCGGCGGACCACAGGTCGGTGACGATCCTGTCGGACGATGCAAAGCACAAACCGTCAAGCAGTTGATCATCACGCAATGCGCACAGAGACGGGCTGGAGCGATCAATCGCCACAAGATCGGCCAGCTTGCCTACCTCGATCCGCCCGGCATCGCGTCCAAGCGCTTGCGCGCTTCCATGGGCAGCGGTGGTGTAAAGGGTGTGACCAACCGACCCGGTGTCGGAAATCAGGACCGCGCGCGTCCTGTCGCGCAAGCGTTGCGAATACTCGAACATGCGTAGTTCTTCGGTGAGGGATATCCGAATGTTCGAATCCGATCCCACACCATATGCCCCGCCGGATTTGACATATTCTCCACCGTTAAAGATGCCGTCGCCCAGATTGGCCTCGGTGATCGGGCACAGGCCCGCCACCGCCCCCGACTGCGCCATCCTGCGGGTTTCCTCATCGGTCATATGGGTCGCATGGATCAGACACCATCGGTGGTCGACCCCGACATTGTCCAGCAACCAGGACACAGGACGCTGCCCGAGGGCTGCGATGACCTCGTCAACCTCTTTGACCTGTTCGGCGATGTGTATGTGAACCGGCCCCGTGGGTGTCAGATCCAGCACATGCCGCAGATCATCACCAGATGTGGCGCGCAGAGAATGAGGCGCAATGCCAAGAACAGAGTCTATATGCGGCAGATGCGACCGACATCCATCCACCAGTTGCATGAATGTTTCGACCGAGTTGCCAAAGCGCTTTTGCCCTCCGGCAAGCGGCTCTTGCCGCACACCGCCATAGGTATACAGTACAGGCAAATGGGTCAGCCCGATGCCTGTCTGGCCGGCAGCCGCGAAAATGCGGTGGCTGAGTTCCGCGCGATCTTCGTAAGATGCTCCGCCCTGCTGATGGTGGACATAGTGAAACTCGCCCACCGAGGCATACCCTGCCTCCTGCATTTCCATAAACGTCAGCGCGGCGATGGCTTCGATGTGGTCCGGGCTCAGGCGGTCCAGAAACCGGTACATAAGATCGCGCCAGGTCCAGAAGCTCTCACGCCCCGCGACCCGCGTTTCGGTCATGCCGGCCATGGCGCGCTGAAAGCTGTGACTGTGCAGGTTACCCGGCGCAGGCAGTAAAACATCCACACGGATGTCATCTGCCTGCGCAGCAGCACCCAACTGGATCTCGCTGATCCGACCATCCTCAATGGAAAGCCGCAGGTTTTGCCTCCAGTCCAATCCTAACAAGGCGGTTTTTGCGTGCAGGGCCATGGTCATCTCGATTTGTGTAGATTTTATATTTTTAACCATATACGTAAAAAGCACCACTGAGGGAACCAAAAGAATCGCCATGACGGAAAAAGCTGTATTTTTCTGCAATCAGATCGCAGCAATGAACGAAGACCCGGCTTATGGCCTGATCGAAAACGCGGCCGTCGTCGTTGAGGACGAGATCATCGCATGGGTGGGTCCGCAATCTGAGGTTCCGGATCGATTTGCCGATTGGCCGCGCACCGATTTTGGTGACCGGCTGATGACCCCGGCTCTGATTGACGCCCACACGCATATCGTCTTTGGCGGCAACCGCGCGGTTGAGTTCGAGATGCGTTTGAACGGTGCATCTTACGAAGAGATTGCGCGCGCCGGGGGTGGAATTCTGTCGACCGTCAACGGCACCCGTGCTGCATCCGAGGATGATCTGCTGGCCGGGGCGCTGCCGCGTGTCGATGCGCTGCTGGCCGAGGGCGTGTCCTGTATCGAGATAAAGTCCGGCTATGGGTTGGATGTCGAAACTGAGCTTCGGATGCTGCGGGTGGCTCGCCAAATCTCGCAGAAACGTCCTGTTAGAGTGAAAACCAGCTTTCTCGGTGCCCACGCCATTCCCCCGGAATATAGAGGACAACCGGATGCATATATCGACGAAATATGTATCCCGACGCTGCGCGCGGCTGCCGCCGATGGCTTGGTGGATGCGGTTGACGGCTTCTGCGAAGGGATTGCGTTCAGCCCAGCCCAGATCGCCCGCGTGTTCGACGTGGCGCGTGAATTGGACCTGCCGGTGAAGCTGCACGCTGAACAGCTGTCCAATCTGGGTGGTGCACAATTGGCGGCCTTGTATGGGGCGTTGTCGGCAGATCACATCGAATATCTCGATGCAACGGGCGTTGACGCCATGGCACAGGCGGGCACCGCTGCGGTTCTGCTGCCCGGTGCTTTCTATACGCTGCACGAGACCCAGTTGCCGCCGATTGAGGCGCTGCGCACACGGGGCGTTCCGATGGCGCTGGCCACCGATTGCAATCCGGGCTCGTCGCCGCTGACGTCGCTGCTGTTGACGATGAATATGGGCTGCACCCTGTTCCGTCTGACGCCGCAAGAGGCGCTGGCGGGCGTGACCTGCCATGCCGCCCGTGCTTTGGGTCTTGAGGACACCGGCACCATCGCCGCCGGGCTGCGCGCTGATCTGGCGGTCTGGGATGTTTCTCATCCCGCTGAACTGTCCTATCGCATCGGCTTCAACCCCTTGCACACACGTATTTTCGGAGGTCTATCATGACGCCCTTGCCCCTTGTCACGGGTCAGGTTTCACTGGCGCAGCTTGAGAAGATCTATTGGTCCGAGGCCCTGATTGTGCTGGACCCCGCATGCCGCCCAAAGGTCGAGACCGCCGCCGCCCGCATCGCGCAGGCCGCACAGGGGGCGGAGGCGGTTTATGGGGTCAACACGGGCTTTGGCAAACTTGCCAGCCACAAGATCGCGGCCGAGGATACCTCGACCCTGCAACGTAACCTGATCCTCAGCCATTGCTGCGGTGTCGGGCCTTCGGTGCCAAGGCGGCTGGCGCGATTGATGATGTCGCTCAAGCTGCTCTCGTTTGGGCGCGGGGCATCCGGGGTGCGTTGGGACCTGATCGAATTGTTGCAACAGATGCTGGCACGGGGTGTCACACCGGTGATCCCGGCGCAGGGTTCGGTCGGGGCGTCGGGCGATCTGGCCCCGCTTGCGCATATGACGGCGGTGGTGATTGGCGCGGGTGAGGCTGAGGTGAATGGCACCGTCCTGCGGGGTGACGAAGCGCTGAAAACCGTCGGTTTAGAGCCGATTCAACTGGGCCCCAAGGAAGGCCTGGCCTTTATCAACGGCACTCAGTTCTCGACGGCTTATGCGCTGGCAGGTCTGTTCGAGGGATGGCGTGCGGCGCAGAATGCGTTGGTCATTTCTGCCGCCTCGACCGACGCGATCATGGGCTCGACCGCGCCGTTGCAACCAGAAATTCACACCCTGCGCGGTCATCGCGGCCAGATCGAGGCCGCCGCGGCGATGCGCGCGACGCTGGACGGGTCCGAGATCCGCGAGAGCCACCGCGACGGCGATACCCGCGTACAGGACCCCTATTGCATCCGCTGCCAGCCGCAGGTGACGGGCGCGGCGATGGACGTGATCCGTCAGGCTGCTGCGACGCTAGAAGTCGAGGCGAACGCGGCCACCGACAACCCTCTGGTGCTGACTGAGGCCGATATCATCGTTTCGGGCGGGAATTTTCACGCCGAGCCGGTGGGGTTTGCCGCTGACATGATCGCGCTGGCCTTGTCCGAGATCGGCGCGATTGCTCAACGGCGGATCGCCCTGATGGTCGACCCGGCGCTCAGCTTTGATCTGCCGCCCTTCCTGACGCCCGAGCCGGGGTTGAATTCGGGCCTGATGATCGCCGAGGTGACGACCGCGGCCCTGATGAGCGAGAACAAGCATCTGGCCAACCCTTGCGTCACCGACAGCACACCCACCTCGGCCAATCAGGAGGATCACGTCTCGATGGCTGCCCACGGTGCACGGCGGCTGACGCGGATGGTCGAGAACCTGAACTATATTCTGGGGATCGAACTTCTCTGCGCTGCGCAGGGCGTGGAATTCCGCGCGCCGCTGCAAACCAGCGCGCCGCTGCAGCGCGTGATCAGCCGCCTGCGCGCAGATATCCCGGCTCTGGCCGAAGATCGTTACCTTGCACCCGATTTGGAGCAGGCGCGCGCGCTCGTTGCCGATAGTGCCGTGCTGAAAGCGGTCGACGTGCCGATGCCAGGGCTGGTCTGATGCAGGTGGTTGCGGTTCAGCGTGGCCACAGCCCCATCGTTTTGGGACAGCCGCATGGCGGAACGCATGTCCCGGTGGACATTGCGGCCCGCCTGAACGCGAACGGACAAAGCCTGAAGGATACGGACTGGCACATAAACAGGCTCTATGACGGGCTATTGAGGGGCGCGACGGTCGTGCAGTCGCATATCCATCGCTATGTGATTGATGCCAATCGAGACCCTTCGGGCGTCTCATTATACCCCGGACAGAACACCACGACGCTGGTACCTCTGACCGATTTCGACGGGCAGCCGATCTGGGCCGAAGGACAGGACCCCTCAGCCGACGAAATCGAGACCCGCCGCCAAACCTATCACGCGCCCTATCACGCCGCGCTGGAGCAGGAGTTGCAGCGGGTCCGAGCCAAACACGGGGTTGCGGTTCTGTTCGACTGCCACTCGATCCGCAGCCGCATTCCTTTCCTGTTCGAGGGCACGCTGCCCGATCTGAACATCGGCACCGATGGGGGTGCGACCTGTGCGCCAGAAATCGAGTCTATTACGGACGAATTCTCCGGCTCCTCGCCCTACACTACGGTCCTGAATGGCCGCTTCCGTGGCGGCTGGACCACCCGCCACTTTGGCCGCCCAGACGAGGGGCTGCATGCCATTCAAATGGAACTGGCGCAGTCCACCTACCTGACCTCGGAATCTGCGCCCTGGGCGTTTGACGACACCAAAGCCACGCGCCTGCGCCGCTGGCTGTACGACATTCTGGACGCCATCCAAGACACTGCATTGGAGTTGACCTCATGACCGATCCCCGCAAGAACACCCGCGACATCTTTCCGCCCACCGGCCCCGAGTTGAACGCCAAAAGCTGGGTGACCGAGGCTCCGTTGCGGATGCTGATGAATAACCTGCACCCGGACGTGGCCGAAAACCCGCATGAATTGGTTGTGTACGGCGGCATCGGACGTGCCGCGCGCACATGGGATGACTTTGACCGCATCGTTGCGGGTTTGAAGGATCTGGAAGAGGACGAGACCCTGATCGTCCAGTCCGGCAAACCGATTGCGATCATTCGTACGCATAAGGATGCGCCGCGTGTGCTGATCGCCAATTCAAACCTCGTGCCGAATTGGGCGACCTGGGATCACTTCAACGAGCTCGATAAGAAGGGCCTGATGATGTACGGCCAGATGACCGCTGGCTCGTGGATCTATATCGGCACACAAGGCATCGTGCAGGGCACCTATGAGACCTTTGCCGAGGCCGGGCGTCAGCACTATGACGGCGACCTGACGGGCAAGTGGATTCTGACCGGCGGTCTGGGCGGCATGGGCGGCGCGCAGCCTTTGGCGGCCGTGTTCGCCGGGGCCTGCTGTCTGGCGGTGGAATGTAATCCGGACTCGATCGATTTCCGTCTGCGCACTAAGTACCTCGACGAAAAGGCCGAAACGCTGGACGAAGCGCTTGAGATGATCGACCGCTGGACCAAGGCGGGTGAGGCGAAATCCGTCGGTCTGCTGGGCAATGCGGCGGACATCTTCCCCAAGATATACCGTCGTATGGCCGGGGGCGGAATGCGCCCCGATATTGTCACCGACC
Source organism: Ruegeria sp. K11 (assembly GCF_056531905.1). Classification (NCBI taxonomy): domain Bacteria; kingdom Pseudomonadati; phylum Pseudomonadota; class Alphaproteobacteria; order Rhodobacterales; family Roseobacteraceae; genus Ruegeria; species Ruegeria sp. K11. The sequence continues at coordinate 124,827 of NZ_JBQFMP010000008.1, read as the reverse complement.
AGACTAGCGCCCATGATCCGATCAACGGCTATCTGCCGTTGGGCTGGACCATGGCGCAATGGCGCGAGAAGCGGGAGACCGACCCTAAAGCGGTTGAAAAGGCGGCACGGGCGTCGATGAAACAACACGTCGCGGCCATGGTCGATTTCTGGAACGCGGGCGTTCCGACGCTGGATTATGGCAACAACATCCGTCAGGTGGCGCAGGATGAAGGGCTTGAGAACGCTTTTGCCTTCCCCGGTTTCGTGCCCGCTTATATTCGCCCGTTGTTCTGCAAAGGGATCGGCCCGTTCCGCTGGTGCGCCCTGTCCGGCGACCCTGAGGATATCTACAAGACCGACGCCAAGATGAAGGAACTGTTCCCCGAGAACGAGCACCTGCATCGCTGGCTGGATATGGCGCAGGACCGGATTGCCTTTCAGGGCCTGCCCGCGCGCATCTGCTGGATCGGGCTGGGCGACCGGCACCGCGCCGGATTGGCGTTCAACGAGATGGTCGCAAATGGCGAGTTGAAAGCGCCGGTTGTGATCGGGCGGGATCACTTGGATTCGGGTTCCGTCGCCAGCCCCAACCGCGAGACCGAGGCGATGCTGGATGGCTCGGACGCGGTGTCGGACTGGCCTCTGCTGAATGCGCTGATCAACACCGCCAGCGGCGCGACATGGGTGTCGCTGCACCATGGCGGAGGCGTTGGCATGGGCTTCAGCCAGCATGCGGGCGTCGTGATCTGCGCCGATGGGACCGAAGACGCCGCGCGGCGGTTGGAACGTGTGTTGTGGAACGATCCGGCCTCGGGTGTCTGGCGGCACGCGGATGCGGGGTACCAGATCGCGAAGGATTGCGCCCGCGAACACGGGCTGCGGCTGCCGGGTATTCTGGGCTAGATCGCTTTGCGTTTGATTTGAATCGAAATACGCTGTCTCTCCCTGCGGTCGAACGCGCATTTCGATAGTTTTGATCCAGAACAAAACGCAAAACGCTTAGGTCAAACTGTCTCTGGCGTACATGCTGCACCTGCGATATCCCGCGGGTGAGCTTGTCGGAGATCGAAGATGTACGTTGCTACCCTGCTAACCAACCCGACCGCGCCGACATTGGATCAGGCGCTGGTCGACTCGCTGCGCAACGCGTGGGGTGGGGGCGACGGTGCTTGGCTCAGCCCCGATGAAGCGGCAGAGTTCACGCTGTCCGAGATACCGGGTAATCTGTGGGACGTCTGGGCCGATCTGCAAAAGATAGGCGTGGACCTGATCGTGCAGCCTGCCGAAGGGCGACGTAAGAAAATGCTGCTGGCCGATATGGACAGCACGATGATCCAGCAGGAATGCATCGACGAACTGGCCGATGAGGCCGGTGTGGGCGACCGGGTCAAGGACATCACCGCCCGCGCGATGAATGGTGAGCTGGATTTCGAAGGCGCGCTGACCGAACGGGTTGGTCTGCTGAAAGGGCTGGATGAAAGCGTGATTGGCAAAGTTCTGAACGACCGGATCACGCTGATGCCCGGCGGCAAGGCCTTGCTGGCGACGATGCGTGCAAACGGGGCCTATGCGGCGCTGGTTTCGGGCGGGTTCACCGCGTTCACCGCGCGCGTGGCCGAACAACTAGGCTTTGACGAGAACCGGGCCAATACTTTGCTGGTCGAAAACGGCAAGCTGACCGGAGACGTGCAGCGCCCCATTCTGGGGCGGCGGGCCAAGATCGAAGCGCTGGAGCAGATCTCCACCCGTTTAGGCATCGCTGAGGCGGACGTGATCGCCGTGGGTGACGGGGCCAACGATCTTGGAATGCTGGGCCGCGCGGGGACGGGGGTTGCGCTGCATGCTAAACCCTCGGTCGCGGCGGAATGCAATGTGCGGGTCAACCACGGAGACCTGACCGCACTGCTGTATCTGCAGGGATATGCCCGTTCTGAATTCGTCGATAGCTAACGGGCTTTCTTTAATTTAACATTTGTGTTAAATAATGGTCATGAACACGCTTCTGACCAGTTTTTCTGCCTTGTCCGACGCCACACGATTCTCGATCGTCGAGCAGTTGATGGAGCACGGAGAGCTGCCTGCCGGTGACCTGATCGAAGGGCGGGGCATGTCCGGTGCCGCGATCTCCCGCCATCTGAAAGTGCTGCGCGAAGCCGGTTTGGTGCAGCAGCGGGTAAAGGGTACGCAGCGGATCTATTCGATCCGGCCCGAGGGGCTGCGCGCGATTGCCGAGTGGACCATTTCGAAGCGGCAATTCTGGGAAAACAGCCTCGACCGCCTGAGCGATATTATCGAAAGGGAGAACTCATGGCCGACCTGAAACTGGAGCGGGATTTTCCCATCACCCCCGAGGTGCTTTTTGCATGGATCAGCGATGGGGCAAAACTGTTGCAATGGTGGGGGCCTGAAGGGCTGCATGTGCCAGAACATGATCTGGATTTCTCGCGCACCGGCCCGTGGTATTCGGTGATGAAGAACGGTGAAGGCCAAAAATTCAAGGTTTCGGGCCATGTAACCCATGTCGATCCGCCGCATTCCGTGGGGTTCACATGGGGCTGGCATGACGATCAGGACAAGCGGGGGGCCGAAAGCCATGTGACCTTCTCGGTGGTGGCGACAGATACCGGATCGCGCCTGACGCTGGATCACCGCGAGTTGGCGGATGCCGAGGCGGCGACAAACCACAATCAGGGTTGGACGTCTTCGCTGCGTAAGCTCGAAGCGCTGGCAAAATAGATTTTCAACAGGGAGGAGCGTTATGCCCCAATATTTGTTTGTCTATCACGGGGGCCACACCCCCACCGACCCCGCCGAGATCGAAGCGACAATGGCCGCCTGGGGTGCTTGGTTTGGTTCCATGAGCGATGCATTGGACATCCCCGGCAATCCGGTGGGCCAGTCTTACACGGTCAGCAGCACCGGTGTGGTCGATAATGGCGGCGCGAACCCGGCCTCGGGCTTTACTGTCATCAAGGCCGACAGCATCGAAGCCGCGACCGAGATGGCCAAGGGCTGCCCGATGGTCGTGAACGGATCCGGCTCGGTCGAAGTGGCCGAGGTGCATGAGATCGAGATGTGAGCCTTAACCGGGGAAACCCGGCGCAGGTTTGATCACACCGCATTCCAGCCCTCGGCGGCTGTATTGCGTGGCATTCAGGAACTTGCGTGTGGCCGGGTGATCGGCCTCAAGCACCCCAAGGCTGACCAGAATGGCGGCGATGGCGCATTCGCTGGCGCGGGTGGTGCCATCGGTGATCTTGAGCGCGACTCCCATGCGTTTTTCCGGGATGATCGCAACAAAGACGGCCTCGGCCCCGGTTTTGATCGCGGCGCGGCCATCCATGGCGCGCATCAACTCAGTACAGGCGCGGGTTTCGCCTGCGACCAGTTCCGGGTGCTGCATCATCGCCGCTGTTAGCTGCTGCGCCGCATCGCTGGCCCGGTCCGAGCGGTCGGCGGCGGATGCAAACCACGCCATTGACCGTGCAAGCCCTGTCAGCGACCCGGCAAAGTTCGGCGCCGAACACCCGTCGATGCCGTAACACGGGCTGGACTCGCCTGTGGTTTCCTCAAAAGCGGCCAGACAGGCCTGCTGCACCGGATGATCGATTTCAAGATATTCCGGCCCCGCGCCCATATGCTGCGCCACGGTCAGAAAACCGCAATGTTTGCCGGAGCAGTTGTTGTGAATCTGGCAGGGTGTGTCATCGGCCAGAATCAGCCCGTCACGCGCGGCCATGTCCTGAGGCTCTTGCGCGCCGCAACGCAGATCGGGCTCGGCCAGGCCCAGATGGTCCAGCCATGCGGACACCCGGTCGGTATGGATATGCGCGCCGTTATGCGAGGCGCAGGCCAGCGCCAGATGTTCGGATGTCAGGCCGTATTTGGCCGCAGCACCCGAGGTGATCAGAGGCAGCGCCTGTATCATCTTGGCCGAGGATCGCGGATAGATCACCGCGTTCGGATCACCCCAGCTGCACACGATCTGACCACTGTCATCACAGATCACCGCATGGCCCAAATGCAGGCTTTCAAGCAAGGGTCCTCGCCACAGTTCGGTCATAGCTATGGGCTGCGTCATCTGGACCCTCCTTAACATGCGCAAAAATCTGCCAATCGCCCTTTCGCCTGTGGCGAAACCTGCGTTAGTGTGTGTATGTCGGCAAACACCGGAATACGCAACTTAACAGACGGACCGTCAGGGTCCGCAGGCTGTCCCGGTGGGTATGAGGTATAGGTCGGGCTAGGAGGCTGGACAGATGGGATCAAAGCTTGTCCGCGTGATCGCGGGGCTGTGCATGGCAGGGATGGCCACAACTGCAATCGCTCAGCAGGCGACCAGCACCAATCGCGTGGCGGCGAAGACGGATTGGAGCGTTTTCGTCGAAGACGACCCGACCGAATGCTGGAGCGTGTCTGCCCCCAAAGAAACCGTCAATACACGCGGTGGCCGTGTGGTCTCGGTGCGTCGCAGTGATATTCTGCTTTTCGTATTCTATCGCCCCAATGCAGAGGTGAAGGGGCAGGTCACGTTTACCGGCGGTTACCCATTTGCATCCGGATCGACGGTGAACCTGACCGTGGACGGCAGCGAGTTTGAGCTATTCACCGAAGGCGAATGGGCCTGGCCGGCCACCGCTTCGGATGATGCCAAGATTGTCACCGCAATGAAGCGCGGCACCGAGGCGGTTCTGACCGCGCGCTCGGAACGGGGTACTCAGACGAAAGATACGTTCTCTCTGCTGGGTTTTACCGCAGCCATTGAAGATGCCGAGACACGCTGTACGAATTGACATGCCTGGACCGGGATGCCGCACAGGCTTTCCGGTCAGGATTGTCTGGCAAAATCTGCTGTGTATTCAAAAAATTTGATCCGTATCAAGGACGACTGCCTTGAAATCTGAACTAGTCTGTTCAGTAACAAGAAGGAGTTGCCTTGATGATCCCCAAAGCACTTATTGCCCTGATGATGGTGTCTGCCATGTTTTTGAGCGCATGCGAAAAAGACCCGGACACCTATCCCATTACAGGTGAGCAATGCGGGCCCGAAGACCCGGTGAAAGAGCTGGATGCAGCCGATTGCTCTGTCCTGCCTGCGGGCGTCTGAGCGTCGGGGCAGCCCTGAACTGACGTCGAAGACCCAAGCCAACTTGACCGCAGTGGTTTTGCCTCTGCGGTCGATTTATGCTGGAAGGTGCGGACAAACTGGTCCTGTCCGCGCAGATGTACACGGGAGGTTGGCGATGCGATGCATTGTGGCGGCTTTGATCTTTCCGGTGGCGGCTATGGGTGATCCGGCACTGGAATGCGTGGATGCGGGGTCTCAGGTCGACATCGGGGATTGCGTGCGAGTGATGGAAATGCGGGTGAACACGGCGATAGACTCTGCTTATGCGCTGGCCCGCGACTCAGCGCGGGAACTGGATGAGGTCACCGGCCGCGATTCGATGCTTCCGGCACTGACGGCGGCGCATGCCGCGTGGGAGGCTTATCGCGATGCGCAATGCGAAGCGGTTGGCGCTTCTTTTGGCGGTGGCTCGGGGACTGGAATCGCCATTACCGCCTGCCGGGTCGATCTTGGCCGGGCGCGCGTGGACGAATTGCTGGGTCATGCAGACTGACCGGCACGATTCCTTTTGATCTTTGCGCGCGTTCCTATATAGAGGCGCATCCCAAGCCAGAATCCACCGAGATACGCCAATGTCGCCCAAAGCGCCGATCACTCAAGACGTCATGACCATTCCCCGCAAGCTGCCCGAGGGGAAGGTGAACCTTGTCGGTCTGACCCGCGACCAGCTGCGCGCGGTTCTGATCGAACATGGCACGCCGGAAAAGCAGGCCAAAATGCGGACCGGCCAGATCTGGCAGTGGATCTATCAGTGGGGTAAGCGCGACTTTGCGGAGATGACCAACCTCGCTAAAGCTTACCGCGCACAACTGGCCGAGAATTTCGTGATCGAAATCCCCGAGGTTGTGACCCGTCAGGTGTCCGAGGATGGCACCCGCAAGTACCTGTGCCGCATCGCGGGCGGGCATGAGGTTGAGGTGGTCTATATCCCCGAAGAAGATCGCGGCACCCTGTGTATCTCATCACAAGTGGGCTGCACGCTGACCTGTTCCTTCTGTCACACCGGCACCCAGAAACTGGTGCGCAACCTGACAGCGGCCGAGATTGTCGGTCAGGTGATGATGGCCCGCGATGATCTTGAGGAATGGCCTGTGCCCGGCGCGCCCAAGGATGAAACCCGCCTGCTGTCGAATATCGTTCTGATGGGCATGGGTGAGCCGCTTTATAACTTCGACAATGTCCGCGACGCGATGAAGATCGCCATGGACCCCGAGGGAATCTCGCTGTCTCGTCGCCGGATCACCCTGTCAACATCGGGCGTAGTCCCGGAAATTGCGCGTACTGCGGAAGAAATCGGTTGCCTGCTGGCAATCTCGTTCCATGCCACCACGGATGAGACCCGCGATGTTCTGGTTCCGATCAACAAACGCTGGAATATCGAGGAACTGCTGGGCGCTTTGGCGAGCTATCCCAACGCGTCAAATTCGGAACGGATTACGTTTGAATATGTGATGCTCGACGGCGTGAATGATTCTGACGCGGATGCGCATCGTCTGATCGACCACATCAAACGCCATAAAATCCCGGCCAAGATCAACCTGATCCCATTCAATGAATGGCCCGGCGCGCCGTATAAGCGCAGCTCGAACAACCGTATCCGGGCGTTTGCCAATATCATCTATCAGGCGGGCTATGCCTCGCCCATCCGCAAGACGCGGGGCGAGGACATCATGGCGGCCTGTGGACAGTTGAAATCAGCCACCGAACGCGCCCGAAAATCGCGCAAGCAGATCGAATCCGAGGCAGGTCTGGGATAAGCCGCCAAAGATTACAGGCGAATTAATGTGAACCCCCCTGTTGTCCAAAGTCTCATTTTGGTAGTCTTTCGGTATTCTGGCATGGGTTTTCAGCATCACCATTGTGCACAAGCGGGTGAAACTGTGAACAGGGTCATAGCAAGTTATCATCGGGGCGTTATCTTTCGAGTCATAATCTGAGGCAGCGTTCAGGCGAACCGTTCAACGGATGGGCCACGGAAATGATTGCAAAGCAAAACTATCTGACTGGAATTTCAACCGTTTTGGCATTTTGCGCGTCGGGCGTTCTGGCGCAGGAAAGCGATCAAAACGCGCATCTGGCGATCGAGAATCCCGCCGAGCTCAGCAAGGATGAGGCGCGCAAACATTACAAGGGGCTGACCCGTCGCATGGCCCGGGGGTACGCGGCCGCTAAGCTGGACATGATCCGCAACTACCAAAGCTGGCCCTTGTTCAACGACGCTCCGTACATTTCGGCCACGCATGGTCAGCGCTTTGTCAACAGTTACGCCAACCGGATGGCGCATAATTATGGCACTCTGCAAGAAGGGGAGCTGTTGCCGACGGGGTCGGTTCTGGCCAAGGACAGCATGACCGTGACCGATGAGGGCAAGGTTTATCCCGGCGCGCTATTTGTGATGGAGAAGCTGGCCGCAGGCACAAGCCCGGATACGGCAGACTGGCGCTATGTCATGGTGATGCCTGATGGCTCGCTGTTTGGCGACACGATGGGCAGCGGATCAAGCCGTGTGGCCTATTGCCACGACTGCCACGCAGCGGTGGCTGATCGAGACTATACTTTCTACGTCCCCGAGGAATTTCAGGTCGAGAATTGACCCTCAGCCCGTTGGCAGTTTCAGTGCGGTGGCTTCGCTGCGGCTGAGTTGTTCGCCCTGCTTGCGCTTTGACAAGACCTCGCGGGCCAGTGCGTATTTCTCATCCTGCCAGAAGATCAAACACCCGTTGCAGCCCTTGCCACAGCAGCCCTCGGTACCAATGCGATTGGTCTTGAACCGGCGTTCGTTGCCGTCTTCTCCGATCTTTTCCACCAGCGCATCGCGGCGGCGGGCATAGGCTGCGGGATTGTCACGGCCCGAGGTTTCCAGCCCCTGCACCAGCTTGTCAAAGCGGATGCGGCTCCAGTGTTCGTCCGTCAGCGCGCGCTCCTTGCGCAGCACCGAATAGACCGGGAAGCGGGCGCGTAGGTCATCCGGGTCTTCGTGATCGAACAGGGTAAAGGGCAGGCGGATCACGGTCTTGGTGCTGCCATGCACCACGTCCAGCCGCGCACCGTCCTGGGCCCGTTCGAAATCGTAGACCCGCAGCAGAACCGTCTCGCGCGAGATGGGTGAGACAAAATCCAGCACATCGCCTGGTTCCAGCTTGTTCTTCACCTCGACCAGAAAGGCGTCGTCGGTCACGTCGGTGACGATCCCGGCATATTCCCATTGCGCGATCGCGGCGGTGTGTTCGTAATCATGCGCATAATTGGTCAATCGGCCCTCGTGGAAGGCGAGCGTATAACCCCGATTTCCAACGGTTTCGAGTTCCCGCATGTAGGGCTTGGGGTCCCAGTTCTCGGGGTCTTCGAAATAGTCATCAATAGCCATCCGGTAGGCCCGCGCGACGATGGCGGCGTAATATTCCGACTTGCCGCGCCCTTCGACTTTGAGGCTATCGACGCCGATCTTCAGATACTCATCCAGCTTGGGCATGATGCACAGATCGCGGGAATTGAGGATATAAGAGCCGCGATCATCCTCTTCGATGGGCATCAGATCACCGGGGCGGCAGCCCTCTTCCAGCAGAAACTCGAACAGATCGGCGTTTTCATCGGTGATGCGCAACTCCTGATGGGTTCCGTCCTTGAGGCGCAGCTTTAGCCCATAGTTCCAGCGACAGGAATTGGCGCAATTGCCCTGATTGGCCCCACGTTCGGCCATGAAATTCGACAGCAGACAGCGGCCCGAATAGGTCATGCACATGGCCCCGTGCACAAACGCCTCAAGCTTGATGTCGGGGCATTTCTCGCGAATTTCGACCAGTTCGGGATAGGACACCTCGCGGGCCAGAACCACCAGCTCGGCTCCCTGATCCTGCCAGAACTTCACCGACAGCCAAGAACAGATATTGGCCTGCGTCGAGATATGCAGCGGCAGTTCCGGGGCGCGTTCTCGGACATATTGGAACACACCGGGGTCGGCGATGATCAGGCCATCGGGTTTCACCTTGCGGACGGTATCAATATACTCGTCCAGTTTCGGAATGTCCTTGTTGTGCGAGAACAGGTTCAGGGTCAGATAGGCGCGCCGTCCATGGCTGTGGCAGAAGTCGACCCCTTCAATCACCTCTTCCAGCGAGAACTCGGATTTCGTGCGCAGCGACATATCGGGCGTGCCCAGATAGACCGCGTCCGCCCCATAGAGGATGGCGAGATTCAGCTTGCGCAGATTGCCCGCAGGCATCAGCAATTCGGATCGGGACTGGGTCATGGGGCTACCGGGCATTGGATCAAGCGCGCCTTCTACGCCAAATCTCGCGCCGCCAAAACCCCGTTATCTGCGACGGAACCGCGCTGTGCCGATGACCTCGATCAGTTGTTTGCGCACGGTTTCCGGTTGAGCCTCGACTGCGTTCAACACCTCGCGCAACTCGGCGCGCAACCCGTGCATCTGGTCGATGAGCGAGATCATCATCGACAGCGCATCGGCCTCCATGTCGTATTGGTCATGCAGTTCGCAGGCCAGTTCCAAGCGGGCTACGTCGATCCTTTGATACACCAGCCCATCGTCGGACTGTTCGGGGATCACGATCTCGGCGGCAAGGTACTCGGTCAGCCTATCCGAGGTTAGGCGGGTGACGGATTCGATCAGTTGTTTCTCGGTCAGGGTCATGACGGCATTCCTTTCCGCGGATCATAGCGGTGGGTCTCGCGCCACGTCTCCATGAACTGTTTCAGGTCGTCATCCATTGTGTCGGGCAGAGTGACGGTCAGTTCGATCAACTGATCCCCGCGCTCGGATGAGCCGCGTTTCTTGACCCCTTTGCCCCGCAGACGCAGGGTCTTGCCGCTGCTCGTGCCCGCCGGAACGGTGACGTTGACGCCTCCGTCGATGGTTGGAGCCGGGACCTTGCCGCCCAGCACAGCCTCATCAATCGTGATCGGCAGCGTGATGTAGATGTCGTCGCCCTGCCGATCAAAAACCGGATGGCCTGCGACGGACACGGTGACCAGCGCATCGCCGGGCGGCCCCTCACCATAGCCCGGAGCGCCTTTGCCACGCAGGCGGATGGTCTGACCGTCGGTGATCCCAGCTGGGATTTTGACCTCAATCCGGTCGCCGTCTGGCAAGGTTAGTTTCTGGCTGGCCCCAAAGACCGCATCCAGAAAGCTGATCCGCAACGAGTAGTTCAGGTTGTGACCGGGCGCGTGGAATTCCTGTGTGCGCTGGCCGCCAAACCCACCGCGGCCGCGCATGAATTCGGCGAAGATGTCGGACATGTCGTCAGGGTCCGCCTGCCGTCCGCGATAGGGGTTTCCGGCGGACTCGGCAAAGTCGCGATAATATTGCTGCTGCGGGCGTTCCTGACCCGAGGCGTCGATCTCGCCCCTGTCATACTGTGCCCGCTTTTCAGGGTCTTTCAGCAGGTCATAGGCCGCGGCCGCGGCTTTGAACTTGGCTTCGGCTTCGGCATCGCCCGGCTTGAGGTCCGGGTGGCATTCCTTGGCGATGCGCCGATAGGCTTTCTTGATGTCGGCGTCACTGGCATCTTTGGAAATGCCCAGAACGGAATAGGGATCGTCGCTCATCTCACCTCGCGGAATAAGGGTGGGGCTGATCTTGATGAAGGTGTTTTATCATGTGATTTCAACAGGTCAAAATGAAGAGCACACCGAAATACCTCGTAAAACGCGTCAGCCCTGATAATATCAGGATGTTTCGAACTGTTATTTGACGGAGATCGCCGGAATGTCACGCAGAATAAAGTCCGCTCTGGCCTTGCTGGCCGGGAATGCCATCGGGTTGTTGTTGGCCGTGCTGTTGCTATCCGGGTTTGCGATCAAGCCGATATCCTTCATCGTGGTAGTGGTCATCTTTACGGTCGTGCAGGTGGTGGCCGAACCGCTGATTCTGAAGATCGGGGAAAAGAAAGCACCCGCGATCAAAGGCGGGATCGCATTGATCGTGACCTTTGTGGGCTTGCTGGTAACCGATCTGGTCGCCTCGGGGCTGACCGTGGGTGGGGTCGCCAACCTGCTGGCGGCGACCTTGCTGGTCTGGCTGGGTGCGCTGGTCGCCAGCGTTGTGCTGCCGATCTACGTGTTCACCGAATTGCGGGACCCCAAGAAGAAGTCATAGGGCGTTCAGGCTGGCCTCAATGGCCTGCCAAAGCTCTTCCACCGGCTCACAGCCAACCGACAGACGGACAAAGGCAGGGTCCACGGCGTCGCCCCATCGGGCGCGGCGTTCGGCGGAGCTGTGAACGCCGCCAAAGGACGTGGCGGGGCGCAACAGGGGGCAGGTGTTGATGAAAGCCTCGGCCTTGTCTTCGCTGTCCAGTGTCAGGGACAGCAGGAACCCGAACCGCGCGGTTTGTGCCTTGGCCAATGCGTGCGCTGGGTCACCGGGCAAGCCGGGATAGCGCACCAGACGCACAGCGGGATGTGCCGCCAACCGTTCCGCCAGCACTTGCGCCGAGGCGCACATGCGGTCGAACCGCACGTCCAGCGTCTCCAACCCGCGATGCAGCAACCACGCCTCATGCGGGCCAGGGATCGCGCCTGAGACCTTCCGCCATTCCTCGACCCGTTCCATGATCTGCGGGTCGCGGCTGGCGACATGGCCCATCAGCATATCCGAATGCCCGCCCATCGCCTTGGTGTCCGAGGACACCACTACGTCGATCCCCAGATCAAGCGGGCGCTGCCCCAGCGGCGTCATGGTGGTGTTGTCCGCAATCGTCACGCCACCGGCGGCCCGTACCTGATCCGCGACAGCCCTTAGGTCGATCATGTCCAGACCGGGGTTCGAGGGGCTCTCAGCATACACCACATCGAACCCATCAAACCCGCCGTCCGAGAACGCGGTGGTCGGGCGTTCTGTGATCTCTACACCCAAGCGCGACAGGAACTTGTCCGCCAGAAGGCGGGTGACATAGTAGCCATCCGAGGGGATCAACACGCGCGACCCGGCCTGCACCGTTGCGAACAGCGCGGCTGAAATCGCCCCCATCCCGGATGGAAAGCTGAGACAGGGCGCGTTCTCCAGATGCGACAGGACATGTTCCAGTTGCACCCAGGTGGGGTTGTCGACCCGGCCATAAGTGGCGTGCCCGTCCGGCGCGCCCGGCAGGTGGTACATGCTGCTTTGCGTCAGCGGCAGCGCCACGGGTTCGCCCTTGTCCAAGGCATTCCCGCGCAGGTGCAACATTTCTCCGATCTTGGGGGCCATCGCTCAGCGCCCCGGAATCGCGTCGCGGGGCGGGGCAGGTTCCCAGTTGTCGATCAGATCGACCGCCTCTTGCGCCGTGTCGACAAAGCGAAACAGGTCCAGATCCTCGTCCGAGATCGTGCCCGCATCGGCCAGAGCGTCCCAGTTTATGACCTTTTCCCAAAACTCACGCCCGAACAGAAGGAAGGGTACGCGGTCCATCCGACCGGTTTGAATCAGGGTGAGGGACTCGAACAGCTCATCCATCGTACCAAAGCCGCCGGGGAAGATGGTGATGGCACGCGCACGCATCAGGAAATGCATTTTGCGAATGGCAAAATAGTGAAAATTGAAGCTGAGCTCAGGCGTCACGAACAGGTTCGGTGCCTGTTCATGCGGCAGCACGATGCTCAGCCCGATCGAGGCCCCGCCCGCCTCTTGCGCGCCACGGTTTCCGGCCTCCATCACGCCGGGGCCGCCGCCGGTGATGATGACGTTTTCCCGCCCGCCGGTCTCATTGGATTTCAGCGTCATCAGCCGGGCAAATTCCCGCGCCTCGTCGTAATATTCTGACAGATCAGCCAGTGTTTGCGTCCGCGCGGTGTGCTTTTGCGCCGGTTCCGGGATACGCGCGCCGCCGAACATGACGATGGTCGAGGTGATCTGACGTTCGGACATGATCATCTCGGGCTTGAGCAGTTCAAGCTGCAGGCGCACCGGGCGCAGCTCATCCCTGCACAGGAATTCGTCGTCAGCAAAGGCAAGCCGGTGAGCCGGGGACCGTGTCTGCGGCGTGTCCGGGACCTCGCTCGCGGTCGAGCGGTCGGTCTGCGCGTCGCGAAACGGGCTGTGGCGGTCTTCTCTCATCGGTGATCGATCCCTGCTTGCGTGTCTCTGAAACAGCTATAGGGTTCGCGGGCAGAGTGCCAGTCACGGAAAGACAAGAATGGATTGGAAAAATCAGATTTCAGCCGCGCGGGACCGGATTGCGGGCTTTGCGCAGGTCACGCCGGTGATGGAAAGCCGGATGCTGGGTTATCCGGTTGAGATGAAGCTGGAGCATATGCAGCACACCGGCAGCTTCAAGGCGCGCGGAGCGTTCAACACGCTGCTGAGCTCGGATGTGCCGGACGCGGGTGTCGTGGCCGCATCCGGGGGCAACCACGGCGCAGCGGCGGCTTATGCGGCGCATGCGCTGGGCTATCCGGCCAAGATATTCGTTCCCGAACTGGCGGGGCCGTCCAAGATAGCCCTGATCGAACGGATCGGCGCGGACCTCAGCGTGGTGCCGGGCGAATACGCCAATGCGCTGACGCAGGCGCAAGAACATGAGGCTGTAACCGGCGCGATGCAAATCCACGCCTATGACGCGCCCGCAACGGTGGCCGGGCAGGGCACCTGCTTTGCCGAATGGGAGGCGCAGGGCCTGCAAGCCGACACTGTTCTGGTCGCCGTGGGCGGCGGCGGGTTGATCGCCGGGGCGCTGGCGTGGTTTCAGGGCGCGCGCAACGTTGTGGCGGTCGAGCCCGAAACCTCCTGCGCTTTGAACGCGGCTTTGCAGGCCGGGGAACCGGTGGATGTTTCGGTTTCCGGCATCGCCGCCAATGCGCTGGGCGCGCGGCGGATCGGGTCGATCTGTTTCGATCTGGCGCAGGGCATGACATCGGTTCTGGTGCCAGACGCCGCCATTGCCGAGGCGCAGAAACGCCTGTGGCAGGCGCATCGTATTCTGGTTGAACCAGCCGGTGCGGCAGCATTGGCCGCGCTGTTGTCGGGCGCATATCAGCCCGAACCGGATGAGCGTGTGGCGGTGCTGATCTGCGGCGGCAATATCTCTCCGGACCCGCTGGGCCCGTAAGACACGCTCAACAGCCGCAAACCGTGCGTTCTGCGTCGCATTGCGGCCAGTTCTGCGCACGCTTATACGCAAGACCAACGTGAACAGATTCTACAGGGAGCCCCAAAATGTCGAACGCGCAACTGGAAGCCGCCATCGAAGCCGCGTGGGAAGCGCGCGACACCATCACCCCCGCGACCTCAGGCGAAACCCGCGAGGCAATCGAGGATACGTTAAACGCCTTGGACAGCGGCGTGCTGCGGGTGGCCGAGAAGCTGGACAGCGGCGACTGGCATGTGAACCAGTGGGCCAAGAAAGCGGTTCTGCTGGGGTTCCGGATCAAGGACATGGAAATCCAGAATGGCGGGCCTCAGGCCGGTGGCTGGTGGGACAAGGTGGATAGCAAGTTCGCCGGTTGGGGTGAAAATCAGTGGAAAGCCGCCGGCTTCCGCGCTGTCCCGAACTGCGTTGTCCGCAAATCGGCCTTTATCGCGCCCGGCGTGGTGTTGATGCCCTCCTTCGTGAACCTCGGGGCCTATGTGGACGAGGGCACAATGGTTGACACCTGGGCCACCGTCGGATCCTGCGCGCAAATCGGCAAGAACGTGCACCTGTCCGGCGGCGTCGGCATCGGCGGCGTGCTGGAGCCGATGCAGGCAGGCCCCACCATCATCGAAGACAACTGCTTTATCGGGGCCCGGTCCGAGGTAGTCGAGGGCTGCATCGTCCGCGAAGGCTCGGTTCTGGGCATGGGCGTGTTCATCGGCAAATCCACCAAGATCGTCGATCGCGAAACCGGCGAGGTCACCTATGGCGAGGTCCCGCCCTATTCGGTGGTTGTCGCAGGCTCAATGCCGTCTAAGAACAACATCAGCCTCTATTGCGCGGTGATCGTAAAGCGGGTGGACGAGAAAACCCGGTCCAAGACCGGGATCAACGAGTTGCTGCGCGACTGATCTCACGGAGTGTTTTCCGTGAAAAGGCCGGGGAAGTAGCGCCCCGGCCTTTCCTCGTTTGTTACTCTCATAGCTACAAATTTTAACGCGTTAACAAAACTGGGTCCCTATTTGGTCCCTGAAGCAGGTGTTCTTGTTATTTGGTCTTATAGATGAAAGCCGGGGTTTCGCCGTGCTCTTCATCGTTGTTGTAGGTTTCGCGGTTTTCGTTCTCACCGGTCTCACCGCCTTCGTTTCCGCCGGTCTCGCCGCCTTCGTTTCCGCCGGTTTCGCCGCCTTCGTTTCCACCGGTCTCGCCGCCTTCGTTTCCACCGGTCTCGCCGCCTTCGTTTCCGCCGGTCTCACCGCCTTCGTTTCCGCCGGTCTCGCCGCCGCCTTCGTTTCCGCCGGTCTCACCGCCTTCGTTTCCGCCGGTCTCACCACCGCCTTCGTTTCCGCCGGTCTCGCCGCCTTCGTTTCCGCCGGTCTCACCGCCGCCTTCGTTTCCGCCGGTCTCGCCGCCGCCTTCGTTTCCACCGGTCTCACCGCCACCTTCGTTTCCGCCGCCTTCTTCTTGAGCAAACGCAGGGTCTGCCATGAAGGTTGTGATGGCAATTGGAGTTAATGCCAGAGTAAAAATGCTGGCTGTGGTGGTCAAAAGCTTGGATAACACGCTCATTTAATTCCCCTTTTCAAAAAAAATTTACTGCAGTGCCGAAATTCTATGAATTGGGTCGTCGACCTCATAATGACCCGGTGTAGAGTCGCCTGATGGGCCAATACTTGCGTGTATCTGCAAGTCGGATGGGCAGAAACAGGCTCAATCTCAACCTATGGGAATCGATTCGAGGTCCGCACAATCTATTCGAGCAAACAAGTGTTTTTCTGAGAGTTTCGCGGATCGCGCAGATTCGGCGACCGTAAAAGCGAAGCTGAAGGCAGGCCTATGCCGTACCGTGATACCGTGCATTCTTATAGTTTGCGCCTCAGTTAAGCCTGATTTTCCAGCAAAAAGACCATTGCGCCCATCGGATTTAGAACACGACTTCGTTAAGCGGATATTTCTGGTGGTGGCGGGAACGGGACAGGTGGGGTAAACCTAGTATTAAGAATGGGGGATGCACTAAACATATCGGACAGTTACCCAACTGACTTCGGTGAACGACGTCAGGTGTCAGTTCTGTTTGCGGATATGGAAGACTACACCGCGATTGTGTCCGAACTGGGTGAAGAAAAGACGCTCGACTTTTTGCGGATTGTTTATGAGCTTTTGACCAAATCGGTCGAAGAACATGGCGGCACAGCGCGGGATTTTGCCGGCGACAGTATTATGGCGCTGTTTGGCATTCCCGATGCATTGGAAGACCCGGCTTTAAGGGCCTGTCGTGCCGCGATTTCAATTCATGCGGCGATGGATACCGCGTCCGACGATCTTCAGGCCCGATTTGGCCTGCGGCCAAAGATGCGGATCGGAGTCAGTTCAGGCAACGTCCTGGTAGCAGCGGTTCAGGGCGACGGCGCACCGGCGACCGCCGTGGGTAATACGGTCAATCTGGCCGCGCGTGTCGAAAGCCTCGCGCCCGCTGGCGGCACCCTGATTTGCGACACGACCCGGCGGTTGGTGGAATGGGTGTCCGAGGTGAAATTCGACGGGGAACACCACCTCAAAGGGTTGACCAAACCACACAAGCTTTGGGAATTGCAGGCGGTTCAAAGCGGTGTTACCCGATTTCATTCCTCACTGGCGCAAGGTCTAAGTACCTATGTTGGACGCATTCCGGATCTGAGGATCATGTCCGAGGCCCTGCAGCAATCGAACGACTCGATTTCAGTGGTCGATCTCGTGGCCGAGCCGGGACTGGGCAAAACACGTCTGGTGCATGAGTTCCTGAACAGGCTCAAACCCGAAGGGACCAGAGTTCTGACCGGGCATTGTTTTGCCGATGGTCAGCAATCGCCCTATCTGCCGATCCTTGAGATCATTCGCGCGGCGTTTCAGATTCGGGACAAGGCAGATCCCCCCGAGATTCAACGAAAGCTCACATCGGGCCTGACCGGCGCGGGTCTGGTTTCGGATGAAAATCTGGGGCTGATGATGAATGTTCTGGGGCTTGCACCGCCGCAAGGATCGCTGGACGGTCTGGATGGCGTTTTGATCGGCCTGCGGACCCGAAGCCTGCTGCCGAAACTCCTGCAGGCGTTGTGTGGAGTCGGGCCAGTGATTCTGATCATCGAGGATGCGCATTGGATAGACAGCGCCTCGGAAGTTTTGCTGCGTGATCTGGTCGAAGGCGAAGGGTATTCAAATTTCCTGATGATCCAGACCCGGCGTCCGGAATACGATCCGCGGTGGGCACCTAATTCGGCAGTCCGTACCATTGCGCTGAAACCGTTGGCGGCGGATGACGTCGCCTATATGGCGCAGACACGTCTGGGCATCGACACAGTGCCCGATGAGTTGACCACCATGTTGGTCAATCATGCGGGCGGCAATCCGTTATTTGGCGAAGAAATCCTGACCTACCTGATGGATCAGGGGGCTTTGCGCGTAGATGGCGGTGCCGCCAGCTATGACCCAGACGCCAGCACAAGCCTTGTTCCGCCCAGTATGCAAGGATTGCTGGCCTCTCGGGTGCGGGTTTTGGGACAGGGCGATCGCGCGTTGTTGCAGGCCGCCTCGGTCATCGGTCGCCGGTTCGATCCCGGTTTGCTGGCCCATGTCCTGGACCAGTTCGAAGATGTCGGACGAGCACTGCAACGATTGCAGGAAAAGGACATCATCTACCGCGAGGCGAATTCGTCAGACTACATGTTCAAACATGTCCTTCTGCGCGACTGTGTCTATGACAGCCTTGTCAGCCGGCAGCGCGTTGCATTGCACCTGGAGATCGCGCAAACACTGGAACGGCGCAATGCCAACCGCTTGCATGAAGCAGCCGAAACTCTTGCGTTTCATTATGGCCAGACCGATCAGGCAGCCAAGGCCTTCACATATAGCGCCATGGCCGGAGCGAAATCGCTGGGGGTGTTTTCGCTGGACGAAGCCAACCGTCACCTTCTTGCGGCATTGACTCTGTATAAGGCCGACCCCAGCTGTGCGACATCGGCACAATTCGTTGAGCTTGCTGCCAATTTCGGGCTGTGCTCGAATATCTCGATGCGGGTGGTTCAGCTGATTGACATGGCAGAAAGCCTGCAAACTGCGCTGGACAAGATCGGGGATCATACCAAGCACGCCCTGTTTTTGCATCACCACGTCTCATGTCTGGTTTGCAACGGAAAATACCGCGAAGCGCATAGCGTCCAGCAAAAACTGAGCAGTATGGCTGAACGGCTTGGCGATCCGGTGTCCAAAGCATATGCGATGGTCAATGCGCTGTCGGTGTCGATCTATTTTGATCCAATACCGAATGCTGAGTTTGAACGCGCCAAGCGGGACATCCAGCAGGTGCTGATACATCTGGACGATGCATACATCCAGAACTTCTATCTTGCGACCGTTGGTTGGAACGAGCTGACCCGGGGCCGGGTTTCCGGCGCAAATGAGGCCGCCGAGCAGATGATCGCCGACGGCACCAGCCGGGGCGACCCCCGTTCTCTGGGTTATGGGATGGCGATGAAAGCGCTGATTGCTATGGTTACGGATGATCACGCGCTGGCCTTGGCCCAAGCCGAAGCGGCGCGTGCCGCCTCGCATGTGGAATTTGAGCGCGCCATTGCCGACGCCGCACATGTGGGCGCACTTGTGCCATTGGCCAAGCCAGGCGCTTTGCAATCTGTGCAACGTCACATCAATGCCTGTCAGGCGCAGGGCTGGGCGTTGTTTACCGTGGGCCCGGAAACCATGCTGGGTGTGGCGCTGGCAATGGACGGGCGGATTTCCGAAGGAGTGAAGCAGATCGAGACCGTAATCCGCCAGCGCGATCTGGATGGATCGCAGGTGGCTGCTGATTGGGGGCGGTTGTATCTGTGCGAGCTGTATCTGGCCATTCTGACCGGTGAAGGGGGCGGGTCTTTCCGGGTTTTGCTGAGAAACTTGCGCTCAGTCCTGCGCATTCTTGTTTCGGGAGAGAAGCAGCTGATTTCGATGATCGAACGGGTGCGACAGAATCCGCAATTTGACCCGTCCGGTCATTACATTGCCCGCTGTGACATGATTATGGGTTTGTTGTGCAAAGCGAAAAAGAGACAGCAACAGGCACAGCAATATCTGTCGCGCGCGCGTCGCGTGGTACTGACAGCAGGCGATTCACCGATGCTGGTCAGAATTGACAAGGCGCTCTCGGATCTGGCCTGACCCTGTCGCGGCGACGCTTGACCGCCCTGATTCACATCGCTATGGCCGCGCATATGGAAAAGCAAAAGAAACCCTCACGCCAGCAAGTTTATACTCTATTGGTTCAGATTGGCCGAAAGGAGGGAGACGGTCTGCCCGACAAGGCAACCGGCGCGGCGTTGATGTGTTTTGCCAGCGGTGTGGATGAGGCCGAGGCCGTGCGTGAAACGGTGGCCATTCTGAAACAGGCTGACACTGCGCCACTGGACGTAACGGGCTATGGCACTTTGGCCGAGCGCGAGGCACAGGGTCATGACATTGCGGAAGAAGAGCGGGCGCTCATGCAACGCGCGCTGGACGAGAACGCGGTGATTGTTGCGCAGATGACGCCGTTTTTCGGCGACGAAGCCGAGGCTTAGTTCCGCGCTCCGAACCACTTGCGGTAAATCTCGTCATAGGTTCCGTCTTCGCGCAAGGCCAGCAGGGCCTGATTGACATCCTCGACCAGCGGGGAACCGGTCGGAAACGCGATGCCGTAATTCTCTCTCAGAAACACGCCGCCGGTTACCGAAGCGATCCGGCGTCCCTCGTGCGAGGCGTAATAGGACAGGATCGGGGCGTCAAAGACGATCGCGTCGAGTTGGTCGCCCTCAAACGCGGCGATCATACTGTCGAGATCGCCATATCCCTGGAACTCAATTTCCCGCCGGTTTAGGAAACTAGCCGCTGTCGACCCGGAAATGGTGCCGACCTGCTTACCGTAAAGATCGTTCACCGAATTCACGTTGCCGGTGATCGCGTCCACCGTCATGACCGAGGTGATGCGGGCGGTAAACACTGACACGATGAACAGGGATGAGACCACGAGGACCACGCCCAGCAAGCGCCCGAATGGGGTTCGCGGCATGCGCTCTTCAAAACCGCCGTTGACCACAAGATTCAGGGCCCACCAGAACGAGGGGAACCATGCTTCGTTGAGCTTGCGGTCAAAATAGGGCTGCGCGCGGCGCTCAAAGCTCCACATCAGCATGCCGCCGCCCAGCAGGATGGCAAAGGCCAGACCAATGGCGATGAACAACTCGCGCGACAAAAGGGCCTGTAACAGCGACGGGCGCCGGGCAGCGTCGGACGGAACCATGATCTGCAGCCCCGCTTCAAAGATCGGCTGACTGAAATCCATCACGGTTTCACGGGTTGCGGTGATTGAGATGTTGGCAATCGCCAGATCAGCCGTCCCGTCCTGAACTGCCAGCAGCATGTCGCCAAAGGCGTCCACCCGATTGGTGTCGTATGTCCAGTTCAGCGACTCGGCCAGCGCGGCCAGTAAATCCATCGAAAACCCGGTTTGTACGTCGTCTTCGACATAGGAAAACGGGGGGCGGGTGACTGTGGTGACCGTCAGTGTTTGCGCCACGCTTTGCTGAGCAAGCGCAGCGACTGTCAGGCAAATCCATGTGAAAAGGGCGCGAGTCATTGTCTAAAACCTGTTTCGCGGCCCTGTAGCGCGATTTTGAGACGGGTCACAAGGTAATCGCCGGGTCATCTGAAATGTTTTATTGGCGTATCAATCCGATACGATCTGCCAAATCCTTTTCAGAAAACGTCGCGCAGGGGTTGGCAAACTGGCCAATTCGTTGAATCTGTGCGCGAACCTGCGTGTAGGATACGGGAAAGGGCCACATATGACAGACCCGGTAAAGTTGACGGCGGACCTGATCCGTTGCCCTTCGGTCACACCTGACGAGGGCGGGGCCTTGGTTCTGCTTGACGGAATTCTGTCTGACGCCGGATTCGACTGTACCAGGGTTGATCGGGGCGGTGTCAGCAACCTTTTTGCCCGATGGGGTGAGAAAGGTCATGCCCGCAGCTTTGGGTTCAATGGCCACACGGACGTGGTGCCGGTCGGGGATGAAGCGGCGTGGACAACGGCCCCCTTTGGCGCGGAAATTCACGACGGGGTGATGTATGGGCGCGGGACAACCGACATGAAATCGGGTGTTGCTGCTTTTGCCACTGCGGCCATCGATTTCGTGAACAGCACACCTCCGGACGGGGCCATCATTCTGGCCATCACGGGGGATGAGGAAGGCGACGCGCTGGACGGCACCATCGCCTTGATGGATCACATGGATGCGGCGAATGAACGTATGTCGGTCTGTCTGGTGGGTGAGCCCACCTGCCCGAACCACATGGGTGAGATGATCAAGATCGGGCGGCGCGGGTCGATGTCGGCCTGGTTTACTGTCACAGGTGTGCAGGGGCATTCGGCTTATCCGCATCGGGCGAAGAACCCTTTACCCGCGATGGCGCGGCTGATGGATCGGCTGGCCAGCCATGAACTGGATCAGGGCTCGGACCATTTTGATGCCTCGACATTGGCGGTTGTGACCATCGACACCGGCAACCCGGCGACCAACGTGATCCCGGCGCAATGTGCGGGCACGGTGAATATCCGGTTCAATGACCTGCATTCCGGGGCAAGCCTCAGCGCGTGGTTAAAAGACGAGGCCGGGAAGGTGGCGCAGGAGTTCGGTGTCGCGGTCGATATCCGCATCAAGATTTCGGGCGAAAGCTTTCTGACCCCACCCGGACCGCTGTCCGATCTGGTGGCAACGGCGGTGGAATTCGAAACCGGCGTGCAGCCCGAACTGTCCACGACCGGGGGCACGTCCGACGCGCGGTTCATCAAGGCGCATTGCCCGGTCGTTGAATTCGGTCTGGTGGGCAAAACCATGCATCAGGTCGATGAATGCGTCGAGGTTGCGCAGATTGAACAGCTCAAGGCGATCTATTCCCGTATTCTGACGGAATATTTTGCCTGACCGATGCAGCGCACTCTGGTGATCATGGTGAAAGAGCCTCGCCCGGGCCGGGTCAAGACGCGGTTGGGGCGCGATATCGGCATGGTTGGGGCGGCTTGGTGGTTCCGGCATCAGACCTGGTCACTGATCCGCAAGCTGCGCGATCCGCGCTGGCAGATCGTGCTGGCGGTGTCGCCGGATCGCGAAGGGTTGCGCAGCCGTATCTGGCCTGCGGACCTGCCGCGCGCGGCGCAAGGACCGGGTGATCTGGGTGATCGCATGGGGCGGATGTTGCGGGGCATGCCGAAAGGGCCGGTTTGCTTGATCGGGGCCGATATTCCCGGGATTTCACGCGCCCATATCGCGCAGGCCTTCGCCGCGCTGGGCCAGGCGCAGATGGTATTCGGGCCCGCACCCGATGGGGGCTATTGGCTGGTCGGGGCGCAGCGTTATGCGGCCCTGCCGCGCGGTCTGTTCCGCAATGCCCGCTGGTCGACGGAACATGCGCTGGCGGACACGCTGGCCTCGGTTCCGGGTCTTCGCGTCGCGCTGCTGGGGCATCTGCGCGATGTGGATACGGTGGCCGATCTGAGGCGTTGAAATTTTGGTCATGACGCCGTCGCGCGCCCGTGATACGCCGAAATCATGACTCGCATCCCCACCAAGCAGGAGGTCCTCGACTGGATCTCGGCGAACCCCACCCTGACCTCGAAACGCGATATCGCCAAAGCCTTTGGGATCAAGGGTGCGGCGCGGATTGACCTGAAGCGCATTCTGCGTGAATTGGAGGCCGACGGCCACCTGGAAAAGCGCAAGCGCAGCTATGGCGACCCGGACAGGTTGCCTCCGGTCAGTGTGTTGCAAGTGAAGGCCCCGAACGCGGATGGCGACCTGTTTGCCCGCCCGCTGGAATGGCATGGCGAGGGGGTCGAGCCCATCGTGCTGCTGATAACCCGCGCCAGCGACCCGGCGCTGGGTGAGGGTGACCGAATTCTGGCGCGTCTGACCGTGGTGCATGAGGAAGACCACAATTACGAGGCGCGCCTGATCCGCCGCATCGGGACCAACCCGCGCAAGATCGTCGGCATCTTCCGCAAAGGGGCCGAGGGTGGGCGCATCGTGCCCATCGACAAGGCCGGCCAAAACGAATGGCTGGTGCCCGAGGGGGCCCTGCTGGGTGCCAAGGATGGCGAACTGGTCGAGGCCGAACAGGCCGGGCCCAAAAACCGCATGGGCCTGCCCCGCGCGCGCATTGTCGAACGGCTGGGCGATCCGACCGCCCCCAAGGCGGTGTCACTGATCGCGATCCATCATCATGGTATTCCCGACGACTTTCCCGACAAGGTGATCGATGAGGCCGATAAGGCCAAACCCGTTGGTCTGAAAGGGCGTGAAGACCTGCGGGACATGCCTTTGCTGACCATCGATCCTTCGGATGCGCGGGATCATGATGACGCCTGCTATGCCCATGCGGACGATGACCCTAAGAACCCGGGCGGCCATGTAATCTGGGTCGCCATTGCCGATGTCGCCGCCTATGTGCAGCCCGGCACAGCGCTGGACCGCGAGGCGCGCAAACGCGGCAATTCCAGCTATTTCCCCGACCGCGTGGTGCCGATGCTGCCGAATCGCCTGTCGGGCGATCTGTGTTCACTACACGAGGGCGTCCCGCGCGCCTGTATCGCCGTTCGGATGCAGATCGACGGCGAGGGCAACAAGATCGGTCATCGCTTTGTGCGCGGGTTGATGCGCTCGGCTGCATCACTGCACTATGCTGAGGTGCAGGAGGCCATCGATGGCACCCCAAATGACCGCACTGGGCCGCTGTTGGAGACGGTGCTGAGGCCACTCTATGCCGCTTATGCCGCGCTGAAAAAGGCGCGAGCCGAGCGGCAGCCGCTGGAACTGGACCTGCCCGAGCGTCAGATCGTGCTCAGCGACACGGGTGAAGTAACCAGCGTGGCGTTTCGCGACCGGCTGGACGCACATAAGCTGATCGAGGAATTCATGATCCTCGCTAATGTCGCTGCTGCCGAAACCCTGATCGCCAAGCGCCGCCCGCTGCTGTTCCGCGTCCACGAAGAACCCGCGCCCGAAAAGCTGGAGAGCCTGCGGGAAACGGCTCAGGCCGCAGGGTTGAACCTGGCCAAGGGGCAGGTGCTGCAAACCCGCCATCTGAACGCACTTCTGAACGCTGCTGCGGGGACCGAGGATGCGGAGCTGATCAACCTGACGACACTTCGGTCGATGGCGCAGGCCTATTACAATCCCGAGAATTTCGGCCATTTCGGGCTGGCGCTGCGGAACTATGCGCATTTTACCTCGCCCATTCGCCGGTATGCCGATCTGATCGTGCACCGGGCGCTGATTTCGGCGCATGGCTGGGGCAAGGACGGGCTGATCGAGGACGAAATCGGGTGGCTGGAGGAAACGGCCACGCATATTTCGGACACCGAACGTCGATCTATGATGGCGGAACGGGATACGACAGATCGCTATCTGGCCGCCTATCTGAGCGAGCGGGTGGGCAATGAGTTCTCGGGCCGGATCAGCGGCATTGCCCGTTTTGGGGCCTTTGTGAAAATGGATGAAACCGGGGCAGATGGGCTGGTGCCCGTGCGCTCCCTCGGGCGTGAGTTCTTCCATTTCGACCGCGAGGCCGGGACGCTGATGGGCTCGGATACCGGCCTGGTCATCGCCATCGGCCAGCGCGTCACCGTGCGGCTGACTGCGGCGACACCGGTTACCGGGGGGCTGGAGCTGGAATTGCTGTCGATCGACGATCAGGCCCTGCCGCGCGGTCGCGGACCGGCCAAACGCGGCGCAAGGCGCAAGGCGGTCAGCAGCAAGCGCAAGAAGGACAAGATCAAGCGTAAGATCGAACGCAAACGCCGTCAGAGGTGATAGGTCAGCGCCCGCGCAATCAACCAGCCGTGACGCGTGGCGTTGACCTGCGCGGGGTCGTCAAACAACACCGCCCGGTTGCCGTCGATCCGATCCTCGCCGGGAAAGGCCGAGGTGAACTCGCCCATCAAACGGCTCTGGCAATGCACGAACAGGGCAAATTCAGCTGCCTTATGACCACCTAGCCGGATCGTGGACCCTTTGGGTGCAAGATAGGCAGGCTGGCCCCAGCGCAACGCCTCTTGCAATGGCTGGGCGCGGGGCAGGGCCGCCGCAGTGTCGAAGA
Source organism: Ruegeria sp. K11 (assembly GCF_056531905.1). Taxonomy (NCBI): domain Bacteria; kingdom Pseudomonadati; phylum Pseudomonadota; class Alphaproteobacteria; order Rhodobacterales; family Roseobacteraceae; genus Ruegeria; species Ruegeria sp. K11. Next base: position 99,490 of record NZ_JBQFMP010000008.1, on the reverse strand, counting down.
TCAGCGCGCGCAAGGCCAAGGCCCCTGCGCGGGTGTTCTCCGACAGCGCATCATACGCGGCGGCCACTTCGGGGTCGTCAAAGGGCGTCATAGCGGGATCGCCTGCTCCATCCGGGTCACGTAGCTGTTCAGCAGCTTATCCTGTTTGATCCGGCGGGTCAGCGGAGTATTCGCAGGCGTCGCGCGCATTGCCGCCAGCATGGGACCGACGCTCATGTCAGCCGAGGTCGGGGCGTCGCCCACCAAATAGGGGGATTGCCACAGATAGGCTGAAATCGCTTCGAGATCGCGTTCCAGCCTGTCCTGCCGTTCGGCCGGCGAAAACCGCGACACGCCCTGAAATGACAGCCCTTTGAGCACCGATTTGCGGATCGAATTGGCCACAGGTTTGCGGATCAGTGCCGGGATCGTGGTGAAGAACGTATCCTGCAGGATCGGCCAGATCTCATCATTGGCCCAACGGTCCTGCACGATGTGAAAATACAGATGTTCCTCGGCCAGACGGATCAGCGCGCGGGAATGGGCCTTCTGTACGTCGTTCAAACCGGTATCGAAATCGGCCCCCTGCGCCTCCAGCCACTCGCGGATCAGGTCGCTGTCGGGGACCAGACGTTCGGGCGTGCGCAGGACCGGCAGCTTCTGATGCGGCATTTTTCGGGGGTCCAGCATGTCTGACCGCTGCCAGCGCTGCCCTGCGCTTTGCAGCATCAGTGCGGTCTTTACGCAGAAGGGGCTGGCACTGAACTGGCCAAAGGCTGAGGGGAAGGTGAGTAGGGTCAGCATTGGGGGCTCCGTCATTGAGATGACATGAGGATAGGGTGGCCTGATGACAGAAACCGTCATCAGGTTTAGGGTAGCTTCCATCATGTCCCGCACCGCCCGCCTGTTCCAACTGATGCAATCGCTGCGCTCTGGACCGTCGCCCCGAACGTCGGTTCAACTGGCGCAGGATCTGGGTGTATCGCCGCGCACGATCCATCGGGATATCGACGCGCTGCGCGGCCTCGGTGCCGTGATCGACGGCGAGGCGGGGTTTGGCTTTACCCTGATCGAAGACGCCACACTGCCGCCGCTTGGCTTCACCAATGATGAACTGGAAGCGTTGGTTCTGGGCCTGCGTGAAGTGCAGCTGATCGGCGATCCAGCGCTGTCGGACGCGGCCAGCGCGGCCCTGCGCAAGCTGCAGGGACGGTTGCCGCCGCGCCAGTCGCACCGGCTGAGCCATGCGGTGCTGACCGCGACTCGGTTCGACCGGCCCGCAATGCCCACAATCAAGGTCGCCGACCTGCGGCAGGCGGCGTGGGATGAGCGTGCGGTCGAGTTTGCCTATACCGATGCCAAAGGCGCGGCCACCCGCAGAAAGGTCAATCCGCTGAGCATCGTTTACATGGATCGTGCCAGCGTTCTGATCAGCTGGTGCCATCTGCGGCAGGATTTTCGGGTGTTCCGGCTGGACCGCATGCAGGATATGAACATGACCGAAGACAGCTTTCGGCCCAACCGCGTTGCGATGCTGCGCGACGCGCTGGCGCAAATCCGGGCCGAACGGGAAGCGGAAGCGCGCCCAAAGCCAACCTGAGCGTTTTGAGAATTTCCGCTTTTGCGCTATCATCCTGCCTGAGCAGTAATCAGGAAAAAACGGAATGCATAAATGCATAAGCGGCGTCATGACCGCTGCATTATGGGCATCCATAGTGCAGGCGGGCCCAATTCAATCGAAAGACGGAACCTTTGCGCAGGGCGGCCAATATCAGATGGCCTCGGCAGATGTGACGGTTTCAATCCGACCTGTCCTGCGGCCCGCATCTAGGGAGGTCCGGGTGTCAACAGAAGGAAACGCACGGTTTCAGGCATGGCTTGGGGCTTTTCGGGATCGCGCCGCGCAGCAGGGCATTAATGCGGAGACGCTGGACCAGGCGCTGGCCGGGCTGCGTTATGATTCAGATGTCATCAAGCGCGACCGTAATCAGGCGGAATTCTCCAAGCCGATCTGGGATTATCTGGATGCCGCCGTTTCTGACCGGCGCATTGCCAACGGGCGCGCGGGGCTGGAGCGGTATCAGGCCACGCTCAACCGGATCGAGGCGCATTATGGCGTTGAAAAAAAGGTGGTGACGGCGATCTGGGGCCTTGAAACTTCTTATGGGTCTTTCCGTGGAGGGGATCAGACAATTCGCTCGCTGGCGACGCTGGCTTTCGACGCACGGCGCGCGCAGTTCTTTGAACGTCAGCTGATCGCGGCGTTGGAGATCATTCAGGCTGGAGATGTTACATCTGCGCAGATGGTGGGCAGTTGGGCAGGAGCCATGGGGCATACCCAGTTCATGCCGACCTCGTATCTCGAACATGCGGTGGATTTCGACCGCGACGGGCGTCGCGATATCTGGTCGGAAGATCCGACAGACGCGCTGGCCTCGGCCGCGTCTTACCTGGCGCGGCATGGGTGGGTCAAAGGTCAACCCTGGGGTGTTGAAGTGCGGTTGCCAGATGGGTTTGATTACGCCATGGCCAGACGGGATCAAACCCGGATGCCGTCAGACTGGGCCGCCCTCGGGGTTGTTTCGCGCGATGGCCAACCGGTTCCGGATCACGGTCAGGCGGCCATTCTGTTGCCTGCGGGCGGGCAGGGCGTGGCGCTGATGATCTTTGAGAATTTCCGGGTGATCGAGGCATATAACGGGGCTGATGCCTATGTCATCGGGATCGGTCATCTTTCTGATCGTCTTGCAGGCGGTGACCGTTTTCAGGCCAGTTGGCCTCGTGGCGACCGGGTGTTGAGCTTTACCGAGAAGAAGGAACTGCAAACCTTACTGACTCAAGCCGGGTTTGACACCCAGGGTATCGATGGACGCACGGGGCCCAATACGACAGATGCGGTGCGGGCTTATCAACTGGCGCAAGGATTGTTGCCGGATGGATATCCGTCCCTGCGGCTGCTTGAGCGGCTAAGGTAGAGCGGGGGGGCTCTGCCCCCGCCGCGGCAAGCCGCGACTCCCCCGGGATATTTTTGGCCAGATGAAGTCGGGGCGGTTCAATTTGCTGCTTTCATCAGCCCCTTTTGGATAATGTCCGCATGTGCTTCGTCCAGTGATTTATGGATGCGGATAAACATTTCGTCGATCTCTGACGGGCTCATGATGAGTGGCGGCGCGATGATCATCCGGTCGTCCACATGGCGCATGATCAGGTTATTGGTAAAGCAGTGGTCGCGGCAGATGTAACCGATTGTGCCGGGTTCGGAGGCAAATTTGGCCCGGTTGGCCTTGTCCGGTGTGAGGGCAATGGATGCCATCATACCCACGATACTGGCCTCGCCCACCAGCGGATGATCGGTCAGGGCTTCCCATTTTTCTTTCAGATAGGGTGCGGCGGTGTCGCGAACGTGATCAACGATCTTTTCTTCTTCCAGAATGCGCAGGTTTTCCAATGCGACAGCCGCTGCGACCGGGTGGCCGGAATAGGTGTAGCCGTGGTTGAACTCGGTTTCACCAATCACCCCGGCGATCTCGTCATTGACGATGGATCCGCCAATTGGGGCATAGCCCGAACTGAGGCCCTTGGCGATGGTCATGATCTGAGGACGAATACCGAGGGTTTCGGAGCCGAACCAGTTGCCTGTGCGGCCGAAGCCGCAGATCACCTCATCCGCGATCAGCAGGATTTCGTAGGTGTCGCAGATGCGCTGGATTTCCGGCCAGTAAGTATCAGGGGCTACGATTACACCGCCTGCGCCCTGCACCGGTTCGGCAATGAAGGCCGCGACGCGGTTCTCGCCCAGCTTTAGTATGGCTTCCTCCAGTTCGCGCGCGCGCGCCAGGCCGAATTCCTCGGGCGACATATCCCCACCTTCAGCCCACCAGTTCGGCTGGTTGATATGGTGAATGTTGGGGATGGGAATGCCGCCCTGGGCATGCATTCCGGCCATGCCACCCAGAGATGCCGAGCCCACGGAGGAGCCATGATACGCGTTGCGGCGGCTGATAATGATGTTCTTGTCGGGTTTGCCTTTTTCGGCCCAATACGTGCGCACCAAACGAATGTTGGTGTCATTTGCTTCTGACCCGCCACCGGCGAAGAAGACATGATTCAGATCGCCCGGGGCCAGTTGGGCAAGCTTCCTGGACAGGGCGATCGCCGGCACGTGTGTGGTTTTGAAGAATGTGTTGTAATAGGGCAGTTCACGCATCTGGCGGGATGCGGCCTCGGCCAGTTCTTCGCGGCCATAACCGATGTTAACACACCACAGGCCCGCCATGGCATCCAGAATTTCCTCGCCTTCGCTATCGGTCAGATACACCCCTTTGGCCCGGGTGATGACCCGCACGCCCTCTTTGCCGAGCGATCCGTTGGCAGAGAAAGGGTGCATGTGGTGGGCGGCATCCAGGGCCTGCAGCTCGGCCGTGGGCATATGGTTGGTGATGGTCGACATCGGCACTTCTCCTGCGAAAGCGGTTGGAGGTCACAATATGATCAAATTATTTGCTGTCAATCGAATCGACACCGCCTAGCCTGTCTTCAAACCGTCGGCCATCAAATCCATACCTTGCTGGATGTCCTGCGCAGTCGCTTTGGCAACCTTCCCGGCATCCCCTGCGCGCAGCGCCTCGATGATTTCTTTGTGTCGATCCGGCAGATTCCGGGTGCCGAACCGGCCGCAGACTACTCGCAGCGATGGTCCGAATCTGAGCCACAGACGCGCTGTCAGATCGTTGAGGATCGGGGCGTTTGCATGGGCATACAGTGTTTCGTGAAACCTGTGGTTCATGTGCAGATATCCGCTGACATCGCCATCTGTGATCGTGCGGTCCAGCCGCTGATCTATCTGTTCCAGATGATCTATGTCCGACGCGGTCACATTGGCGGTCGAACGGCTGGAAAGCTCTGATTCTATTGCAACTCTTGCGAAGATCATCTGCTCGACATCGCTGCTGGACAGTAGGGGAACGCTGACGCGACGATTGCCCTGAAAAACCAACGCTCCATCTGAAATCAGTCGGCGAATCGCTTCGCGGACGGGGGTCATTCCAACGCCAAGCGAATCGGTCAGCCCCTGGATCGTGACGGGCTGTCCGGGCACCAGATCCCCGTACAGGATCTGAGATCTGAGAGTTTGGTAGACCTGTTCATGCGCGGGCTGCTTTTGTGCACCCGTTGATGTCCCGAGCGCCTTATTTTTGATCAAATCCAATTGGTTTGTCCCGTTTCCGGTGATGTTTACTTGTCAGGTGCCTGACCTCGTGAAACCATATCCGCGTTCGGGGGAAAACGCAAAACTTGATCAAATCAAAAAAAACGGGAAAATACCCGCACACTTGCAGGGAGTCTAAAATGAAACTCAAAACGCTGACACTGACAGCGGTCGTCGCATTGGGGACTTCGGCAGCTTTTGCCGAAGAAGTGCGCGTCTATAACTGGTCCGACTATATTGACGAAGGACTGTTGGAGAAATTCGAGGAAGAGACGGGCCTGACGCTGATCTATGACGTGTTCGACAGCAACGAGGTTCTGGAGACCAAGATGCTGGCCGGTGGATCGGGGTATGACGTGGTCGTGCCAACGGGCACGTTCCTGCAGCGTCAGATTCAGGCGGGCGCGTTTCAGCAGCTTGACGCAGCCAAGCTGCCGAATTCGGGCAATCTGTGGGATGTCATTCAGGAACGCACCGCCGGGTATGATCCAGACAACGCCTATTCGATCAACTACATGTGGGGCACCACCGGGATCGGCGTGAATGTCGGTAAGGTGCGCGAAGCGCTGGGCGATGATGTTGCGCTCAACAGTATGGACCTGGTGCTGAAGCCGGAGAACATGGAAAAGCTGGCCGGTTGTGGCGTTCATTTCCTGGATGCGCCTGCGGAAATGATTCCGATGACGCTGCAATATTTGGGCGAAGACCCGGACAGCCATGATGCCAAGGTGATTGGCAAGGTCGAAGAAGTGCTGACCAGCGTGCGCCCCTATATCCAGAAATTCCACAGCTCGGAGTATATCAACGCGCTGGCCAACGGAGACATCTGCGTGGCCGTGGGCTGGTCAGGTGATATTCTTCAGGCCCGTGACCGTGCGGCCGAGGCAGATAACGGGGTCGAGATTGAATACCACCCGTTTGCCGAAGGCTCGCTGATGTGGTTTGATCAGATGGCAATTCCGGCGGATGCGCCGAACCCGGAAGGGGCGCATAAGTTCCTGAACTTCATACTGGACGCCAACAACATGGCCGCCGCATCGAACTATGTCTATTACGCCAATGGCAACGCCGCCTCGCAAGAGTTCCTGGAAGAAGACGTGATTGGTGATCCGGCGATCTACCCGGATGATGCCACGATGCAGAATCTCTATATCACCACGCCCTACCCGGCGAAGACGCAGCGTGTCGTGACGCGCCTTTGGACCAAGATCAAATCGGGCACCTGACCCGGTTTCTTCCGGCAAGGCGGTGCGACCGCCTTGCCTCATTTCTCAGATCGCCAAACGGGGGCCGTTGTGAACTCAGACGTCTTTGCGCCGTGGGATGACCCACAGGCGAAACCCTTGATCCAGTTTCAGAACGTCACCAAGCGATTTGGTGGGTTCACGGCGATCGATAATCTGTCTCTGGACATCTTTGAAAAAGAATTTTTTGCGCTGCTCGGGCCGTCAGGCTGCGGCAAGACCACCATGATGCGGATGCTGGCCGGGTTTGAAACACCGACCGATGGCCATATCCTTTTGGGTGGGCAGGATATTGACCCGATCCCGCCGAACAAGCGGGCGGTCAACATGATGTTCCAGTCCTACGCTCTGTTCCCCCATCTCAGCATCTGGGACAATATCGCCTTTGGTCTGCGGCGCGATAATATGCCCAAGCAAGACCTTGAGAACCGGGTCGAAGAGATGCTGCGCCTGACCCGGCTCGAGCAATTCGCCCGCCGCAAACCGCACCAGATTTCGGGCGGTCAGCGTCAGCGGGTGGCGCTGGCCCGATCATTGGCAAAGGCGCCGAAGCTGTTGCTGCTGGATGAGCCGCTGGGCGCGCTGGACAAGAAGCTGCGGCAGGACACGCAGTTTGAACTGATGGATATTCAGGAAAAAACCGGCACGACCTTTGTCATCGTTACTCATGATCAGGAAGAGGCGATGACCGTTGCCAGCCGCGTGGCCGTTATGGATCAGGGTAAATTGATGCAGGTGGCGACACCGGACCGGATTTATGAAAACCCAAGTTCCGTCTACGTGGCCGATTTCATCGGAGATGTGAATATCATCGAAGGCCGGGCGACGCCGAATGGCGAAGACGCCTATCAGATCGAGTGGGCGGAAGGGCAGGCTCCGCTGACGGCAACCTCGAGCAATGGGTTCTCGCAAGGTCAGGCGTGCCATCTTGCCATCCGACCCGAAAAGGTGACCATCTCGGCGGATCGTCCGACGGATGCCATCAACGCGGTGCAGGGCAAGGTGCATGACATCGCCTATCTGGGCAACCTGTCGACCTATCACGTCGAATTGCCCAACGGCACGATCATAAAGGCGCAGACAGCCAACACCCGCCGCATCTCGCGCCGATCCTTCACCTGGGAAGACCCGGTCTGGCTGTCCTGGACAGCGACGGCTGCAGTCTTGCTGGCAAACTGATGCGTCGCGCGCTCCTGATCGCCATTCCCTATGTCTGGCTGCTGGCGCTGTTTCTGGTGCCGTTCTTCATTGTCCTGAAGATTTCGCTCTCGGATATCGAATTGGCGATTCCGCCCTATACGCCGACACTGGATCTCTCGCAGGGTTGGTCCGGGATCAAAGAGTTCTTCAGTCAGCTGGACCTGGAGAATTTCATCTGGCTGACCGAAGATGACCTGTATTGGAAAGCTTACCTGTCCAGCGTCAAAATTGCAGTGATTTCCACCTTTCTGACATTGCTGGTTGGCTATCCCATGGCCTATGGCATGGCCCGTGCGCCGATCGAATGGCGACCCACGCTGATGATGCTGGTGATCCTGCCCTTCTGGACTTCGTTCCTGATCCGCGTTTACGCATGGATGGGCATCCTGTCGAACGAAGGTTACCTGAATCAGATTCTGCTGTGGACGGGCATCATCTCGTCCCCGCTGACCATTCTGAATACACAGACGGCGGTCTATATCGGCATCGTTTACACCTATTTGCCCTTCATGGTCCTGCCGATCTATTCGGCGTTGGAACGAATGGACGAATCCCTGATCGAAGCTGCCGAAGATCTGGGCTGTTCCCGCAGTCAGGCGTTCTGGCTGGTCACGATCCCTCTGTCCCGTCCGGGCATCATAGCGGGTTGCTTTCTGGTAATGATCCCCGTGATTGGCGAGTTCGTGATCCCTTCGCTCTTGGGTGGATCGGGCACGCTGATGATCGGCAAGGTTCTGTGGGAGGAGTTCTTCTCGAACCGTGATTGGCCGGTGGCCAGTGCCGTGGCTGTGGTTCTTCTGCTGATCCTAGTGGTTCCGATCGTGTTGTTCCAGCGTAACCAGCAAAAGCAGACGGAGGCGGGACAATGAACAGGCTCAGCTGGTTCAACGCTGTTTCACTGACGCTGGGTTTTGCGTTCCTCTATATACCTATGATCATCCTTATCATCTTCAGCTTCAACGAAAGCAAGCTGGTGACGGTCTGGGCGGGGTTCTCGACCAAATGGTACGGCGAGTTGCTGCAGAACGAGGCGTTTCTGGACGCCGCATGGGTCACGATCCGGGTGGCTGTATTTTCATCGACATTGGCCACCATTCTGGGCACCGCCGCCGCTTATGTGCTGGTGCGTGGCGGGCGATTCTTTGGCCGCACGCTGTTTTCCGGCATGATCTATGCGCCCTTGGTCATGCCCGAAGTGATTACCGGCTTGTCTCTGCTGCTGCTCTTTATCGGCATCGGGCTGGATCGGGGTATCCTGACAATCGTGCTGGCCCATACTACATTTTCAATGTGTTTCGTCTCGGTCGTTGTTTCCTCGCGTCTGGTCACGTTCGACCAATCCCTGGAAGAGGCGGCGCTGGACCTTGGATGCTCACCCGCGCAGGCCTTCCGCCTGGTGACCCTGCCGATCATCGCGCCGGCGGTGATCTCGGGCTGGTTGCTGGCGTTTACTCTGTCGCTGGACGATCTGGTGATCGCTTCCTTTACCTCGGGCCCTTCGGCTACAACCTTGCCGATCAAGATTTTCTCGGCCGTGCGTCTTGGGGTCAGCCCCGAGATCAACGCGCTGTCGACGCTCATGATCGCTGTTGTGACTGTCGGGGTGATCACTGCATCGCTTGTGACCAAACGCGCTATGGTCAAACAAAAACAGGATGAGTTGGCTGCGGCCCGCACCGAATGAGGCGGATTTTTCCAGACTATACTTATGGCCCGGCACCACGTTTCAATTGTTGGTGGGATGAAACTGTCGCGGCCCCGGACTGGCCCGCGCTGGACCAAGACCGCACTGTGGATGTGGCCGTCATCGGCGGTGGGTTTACCGGGCTGTCCGCGGCGCTGACGCTGGCGGAAAATGGCGCTTCGGTTGCGGTACTTGAGGCGGAAAGCCCCGGTTGGGGGGCGTCTGGCCGCAACGGCGGGTTTTGTTGCCTTGGCGGTGCAAAACGAAGCGAAACGTCTTTGGCGCGCAGCTACGGCGAGGCTGTCGCAAAAGACTATGCGCGCGCCGAGAGCGACGCGGTTTCTTTGGTTGCCGATGTTCTGGAACGCCATGGCATCGAGGCGGACACACATTCGGCAGGCGAGACGCAACTTGCGCATTCACCACGGGCGATGGAAAAATTGCGGCGCACCGCAGCCGTGTCCGGCACGCTGCATGAAAAAGAGCAACTGGCGGGTCTTGGTCTGGGTCGAGGGTTTCATGGCGGCTATACCAACCCCGTCGGGTTTGGGCTCAACCCGCGCAAATACCTGTTCGGGTTGGCGGCGACTGCCTTTGAGAAGGGGGTCGAGCTCTATCAGCACAGCCCGGTCTTGTCGCTGAGCGAAACCGCAGCCGGGTTCTGTCTGTCCACCCCAAAAGGGCAGATCCGGGCCGATCAGGTTCTGGTCTGCACAAACGGATATTCCAGCGAGGATATCCCGTCATGGATCGCGGGTCGCTATATGCCTGCACAATCCACGGTTTTGGTGACACGCCCGATCTCGGATGCGGAACAGCAGGCGCAGGGATGGACCTCGGATCAAATGGCCTATGATACGCGCAACCTGTTGCATTACTTTCGGCTGATGCCGGACGGGCGATTCTTGTTCGGGATGCGCGGCGGGCTGATCTCGTCACCCCGCGCCGAAGCGGGTATTCGTCGAAAAGTGTTGCGGGACTTTCACCGAATGTTCCCGGATTGGGTCGGGATCGAGGTCACGCATATCTGGTCGGGCATGGTGTGCATGTCGCGCAATCTTGTGCCTTTTGCCGGACCTGTTCCCGGCCATGCCGGACTGTTTGCCGGATTTGCCTATCACGGCAATGGCGTGGCGATGGGAACCTATTGCGGGCGGGCGTTGGCGCAGCTTGCGTTGGGTCAACCGGCAAACCTGCCTGAACCAATAGCGGCGCCGCCGCGCCGGTTTCCGCTTGGTCGCTGGCGACGGGTGGTGATGCCGCCGGCATATGCCGTGATGGGTCTTGCAGACTTGTAGTGGGATCAGGTTTGTAAAGCCGTCAGTTCCAAATCCAGCCCAACCGCATAGTCCGGCGCACCGTTTTCGAGCCGCCATAGGCAATACGAAGCCATCCGCCACGCAAACCAGGGGCGCAGCTTTTCGTAACGGTCAACTCTGTCAGCCAGTCCGTACGCATTGAGAAATTCGGACTGTTCCTCAGCCGACAAGGCAGTGCCGCGATAAATCGCCTGCATCGCAGGCGACAGGAACATTGCCAGGTCTTCGCATGGATCGCCCATGGCTGGGCATTGCCAGTCAATCAGGGTAAGCCCCTGCGCCGAACGCAGAATATTGCCTGCAACGGGGTCCCCATGGATCAGATGGGTTAGCGCCAATGGCTCGACCGAGTTTTCAGGCTGCAACCGCATAAGCTCGTTTCGGCGTGAGGCGCTGCAGTGAGAGAGAATCTCGAGCGTATGTCGGTGCAATTCTCTGCTGCCATTGACCCCTTTCGGGGTATTCAGAGCAGCTTGGCTCTGATGCACACGCCTCAGCAGGTGCGCAACATCTGCGACACCGGAGCGCCAGGGGGTTCCCGGGGCGTGATCGTAGATGACCCAGTTGACTGCCTCAAACTGTCCACTGGCCCGCAGGTTTGGAACGAACCCGGTGTCTTTCAAGGCGTTGAGGCAGGATGCCTCCAGATTGGCGTCGTTGCGGAACAGTGGGTTTTGGAACCCTGCGCGATACAGCTTTAACACCGTATCACCGGCACCACCCAGCACTTTCCACACCTGGTTCGTGCGCCCGCCATACAGGGTTTCGAACCGGGCATCGGGTTCGACCAGATGTCGGCTGCATAGATGTTTGATCAGAGAAGAGGGGGGCGGCAGATCAGTCAGGGCGGACACCAAAAATTGGGATGAGTCGCTATCGCTTACCTTTGACCTGCCGATGGTCTCAGATCAAGAACCTGTTCGGATTTGCGAGACCTGATCGCTGGCAATCCGGGCGCCGCTGTTCAAGGTCAAGATAATGCCGTCTGCCCCACCTTGGGCCTGAACGACGCGACTGAATGCCGAGACGGGTTGGCTCGACACCAGATCGCGACCCCTGAAACTCTCGATTTGTGCTGAATACGCCCCTGCGGGCAGTGGTGTTCCGTTTTGATCGACGCCCGCCCATTGAAAACTTGACTGATCTACCGGAACCGAAACGCGACTGACAACAGTGCCTTGCGCGTTCTTAACCACCAGATCCGCCTTGTCCGCGCTGGCGTCCGCTTTTGCGTACAAGGTCACAGGTGTATTGCCGAAATGGAATGCGGCGGCGGACTGAACCTCCATGCCAACCCATTGCGTCAATTGCCCCAGATTGGCGCTCGCGAACGATTGCGCCAGATCGGTGAGCATATCGTTGGTTTTGACTTGCTGCTCGACCATCGAAAACTGGGCCAGCTGCGACGCATACTCTGATGAATCCAGAGGCTCCAACGGGTCCTGATTCCTCGCCTGAGCGGTCAACATGCGCAGGAAGGTTTCGAAGTCCGATGTAAGGCCGGAAGATGCCCCTGGGTCCGATTTTTGTGCGGACGGCGTTGGGCTGGTGGATTGAACAGTTGGGATCATGGGTCAAAGCCTCATATCAAGGCCGCGGACCGAGGCCATTGGTTGGGGATGCTCGTCACGGTCTGGAACATCGTCAGGTGTCTCGACCTCGCTCGAAACGCGGGTATCTGACGCGTCGGTGTCCTGCCAGTCTTTGTCGGATGACCCTAGGTCGAAAGACATTGCGCCATAGCCCATCCTTTGAAACTCGGCCGAAAGGACCGAGATATGGCGGCGCATCAGATCCAGCGTCTCGGGCCGCTCGACTGCTATTGAAACCATCAGACCGTCTTCGCGGCCATTCAAAGTTATGGAGACGCGGCCCAGTTCTTCGGGATTAAGCGCGATCTCGACCCCGCCCGATCCGGGGCGTGGCGACACCGCAGCTGCCAATTGTCCGGCAATGGCCCGGGCCGTTTCGGCGCGGCCCGATGCAGTGGCGGGCACCTCGACTTTGTCCCGTGTGCTTTGCGTTGCTGTGGTTTCGCGTGTCGGGGGCGGCGGATCCAAGTCATTCATCTCGACGGCTATGTCTTCTTTGATAGCGAAGGGGTGTGGTTGCGACGGTTCCGCTTTTGCGGCAACCACCGGCGCTGGGGTCTTTGTTTTGGCGGTAAAACCCTGCGTCCCTTGCGCGTTCAAGGTGCCTTCGGCCCGAGCTTTCGAAAACCGGTCCGGCGACACAATACCCGGTCCGGGGTTCTGCGGCTGCGCCTCTATCGACGGCTCCTGCCGCGTTGTCGGCAGAAATACCCCGAGCTGCGCTTTGTTGCCGTTTCGAACCTGTGACGAGACCATATCGGCATTTTCAACGCGCAGCGGATCGGGTTGCGCTTTTTGGGGTAAATGATGCGGCTGCATCGCGGGCTGCGACATCACCACCAGATGGGCAGTCTCAGCTGGGTTATTGGACCCTTTATCCGACTGATCGCTTTGGGCGTGCGGCCCGAACGTCACCGCCATCTCAGGATCCAGCGGCGTATCATCGGCGGACGATACCACTGGCTCGGCATCCTCCTTATCTAGATCCTGTTCAGATTCTGCCACCAGATCAACGTCCACTTCAACGGTTGCACCCTCTTCTGTCGTCTCTTCACTAAAAATGTCTTCAAAAGAAAACGCAGTATCCGATTCCTTCTGCCTGGTCTTGAGAACGCTTGATTTCGCGCCCTCGGCGGGCGCGGGTAGGAGAGATGTCAGGGGATTGGGCATTTTCTTCCGGCTCCTAAGGACTGCCCGGATAGTGCCCGCAGGAGGTTACGTTTATTTTAACCGCTTTGCTCTTTGATCGGGGAAATTCCAATGAAAATTCGGAGAATCCGATGAAACTACCGATCACCAGTGTCACTGCGCAAATTACCCCGCCGACACAGAAATTGAAGGCCGCGGTCGTGGAATTGGAAGCCACCTTTCTGGCCGAGATGTTGAAATCCGCCGGGCTGGGTCAGGCCAGATCGTCCTTTGGTGGCGGTTCGGGCGAGGATCAGTTCGCCTCGATTCTCGTGCAACATCAGGCCCGGCACATCGCGCAGTCCGGGGGAATTGGCCTGTCGGAAGTTCTGTTCACGGCAATGACGGAGAAAACCAATGTCGACTGACCTGATCCAAACCCTCGAAGACCTGCTGGATCACGAGCGGACGGCCCTCGTGGACGGGCAGCTTGATCATCTGGATCACGTGCTGCCCGAAAAAGAGAGACTGATCAACAAGATCAATGATCTGCAGGTTCTGGCCCGCGAGGATCTGATTCGTCTGCAAAAAAAAGTTGCGCGAAATCAGGCGCTGTTGAATGCGGCTGCTGATGGGATTCGCGCGGTTGCAACCCGAATGTCGGAGTTGCGGCAGGTCCGACAGGAGTTCAGTACATATGACGCCGCCGGGCAGCGCAGCGGGTATACCATTCGTGGCCAAGCTAAGTTGGAAAAGCGGGCGTAAGAGCGGTTTGACTAAAATCCGACGGTTTTCGGTTGTGCGTTTTAGCACTCCGTTAGGGGATCGTCGTCCACAGTGAGCGGGCACTTGAAAGACCAAGTGGCGCGTGGGCCGGGCGGCACCACGCAAACGTCAGAACGACAGACCACCTGCCGATTGGCGGGTTCAACAGGGGCGTCAAACGCGCCCGAACGCATGAAGGATGACAAATATGTCCAGCATTCTGACGAATAATGGCGCAATGGTTGCGCTGCAAACGCTCAAGTCGGTCAACAAAAACCTTGCAATGACCCAGAACGCCATTTCCACCGGCAAGGACGTGGCAACGGCCAAGGACAACTCGGCTGTCTGGGCGATTTCGAAAGTGATGGAGTCGGACGTCAAAGGGTTCAACGCGATCAAGGACAGCCTGGCGCTTGGCGAATCGACGGTCGCTGTTGCCCGCAACGCCTCGGAGACCGTGACAGACCTGCTGACCCAGATGAAAAGCAAGATTGTCGCGGCGCAGGAAGACAACGTTGACAGGGCAAAGATCAATACCGATGTGGCCGCATTGCGTGATCAGATTGCCTCGGTTGTTGGTGCGGCACAGTTCAATGGGCTGAACCTTGTTGACGGGTCTGCCAGCTCGGCCTCGGTTCTGGCTTCGCTTGATCGTGATTCCGGCGGCAACGTATCAGCCTCGTCGATTTCGGTCGCGGCACAAAACCTGTCGACCGGCGGGTATGTGAGCAAGGGCGTTCTGGCGGGTTCGGACAACGTGACCACCGACAATGACGCGGCTGGTTTCACCATGGACAAAGCAGGCGGATCGGGCGACATCGTCATCGACAGTTCGACCGATAACTTTGCCGCTGGCGACAAGGTTTCCATCACCATCGGCGACAAGGTTGCGTCGTACACCGTTCAGGCCGGGGATCTGGACCCATCGGGGACGTATGATTCGGCCTATACAGACGCGATCGTTGCCGTAGGTTTGAAAAACCAGATCGATGCATTGGGGATTACCGGCGTTGCCATCGATTATGATTCTGGTTCTCCGGGTACGCTGTCCTTCGTGACCGGCACAGCCACAGCTGGCGCTGACGCAGATCGGGATGTGACCGTGTCGGCTCAGTTTACCAACGCAAATTCGGGCGGCCTTGGGGCATTGGCATCGATTGACGTGACCACAAGCGCGGGTGCATCAGCGGCTTTGGGGACGATCGAAACATTGATCGACACATCGATTGACGCCTCGGCTGCGTTTGGCTCGGCGCAGGGTCGGATTGAAACTCAGAAAGAATTCATTTCGAACCTGTCGGATTCCTTCAAATCGGGGATCGGATCGCTGGTGGATGCGGATATGGAAGAAACCTCGGCCCGTCTGCAGGCGCTACAGGTACAACAGCAATTGGCGACACAATCGCTGTCGATTGCGAACCAGGCACCGCAGTCCATCCTGTCGTTGTTCCGCTAATTACAGGCACCAACCCGGCGCGCGTTTCACGCGCGCCGGAATTGATCGTCCTTAGAAGAACAATTGGAAGGATTTCAAGTGACACCGCAAACCTTCGCCCAGCGCGGATACGCGCAATCGGCTCCTCCGACGCGAACGCCCCGGGATACGGAATATGAAGCGATCTCAAAAATAACGCATCGGTTAAAAGCGGCGGCAGCTCGAAAGGCAACAGATTTCGCGGGCTTTGTGCAGGCGCTGCACGAAAATCGCCGGTTGTGGAGTGTGCTGGCATCGGGAGTGTCGGATTCGGATAACGGTCTGCCCAACGAGTTGCGGGCCCGAATCTTCTACCTTGCCGAATTCACGGAACATCACAGTAGTCAGGTTTTGGGAAACAAAGCCCCGATTGAGCCGCTGCTTGAGATCAATATGTCTGTCTTGCGCGGGCTGCGTCAGATGCGAGGTAATGGATGAGCGGTTTGGTTCTGAAACTGGCCCCCAAGGAACGGGTTTTGATCAACGGCGTGGTAATTGAAAACGGTGATCGCCGTAGTCGGTTCTCTATTATGACGCCTCAGGCGAATGTGCTGCGCCTGCGTGATGCCATCCACCCGGAAGAGGTCAACACACCCGTGCGCCGTGTTTGTTACGCCGCCCAGCTGGTATTGTCAGGCGATGCAGAGCCTGAGCAGTCCCGTCAGCAATTGCTGCGCCGGGTCGAGGAATTGAGCCAGGTTTTCACTGACGCCGACAGCCGACGGGTTCTGGCCGAAACGACCGAAGCTCTGGTCGCCGGGCAATACTATAAATGTCTGAAGTCGCTGCGATCCTTGCTGCCGCGCGAAGAACGTCTGATGGCGTATCAGCAATGACCTTTCAGCCGGTCATACCCAGCGGAGGACTGGTTGGTTGGCGATTTCTGCAGCGCACGTATGACACCCAATTCCAAAGCTATTCCGAGTCGAACGTTAATCGGCGCGATACAGAGTATTTTCTGGAAAACATCGGAAAGGTACGCAAAGCAGAAGACCTGGTGTCGGACAGGCGTTTGCTGCAGGTCGCATTGGGAGCCTTTGGTCTGCAGGATGATCTGAACAACCGGTTCTTCATCCAGAAGATTTTATCGGATGGCACCCGGGCCGAGGATGCTTTGGCCAACAGATTGGCCGACAGCCGATACCGTGATTTCTCCGATGCCTTTGGCCTGGGGCCAGGTGACACGCCCAAAACCGGGCTGATCACCAATATGGAAAAGATTGCACAGGACAATCTGGTCGCCCGGTTCGAAGTGTTGGTTGGCGAAACGAATGACTCGATGCGCGTTGCGCTTTTTGCTCAGCACGCATTGTCGGAATTAGCCGGACAAGGCGGTAGCGAAACGCGAAAATGGCTGGATCTGATGGGGCTGCCGCCGCTTCGAAAGATGATGGAAACCGCACTGGGACTGCCTTCTTCATTTGCGCAACTGGAACTCGACAAACAAACCACGATCTTTCGCGACAGACTGTCCCGTCAAACAGGATCCCCCGACCTTTCACAGTTTACCGACCCGCAAGCCCTGCAGAAGCTTACAGATACTTATCTGGCTCGCGAGCAGATTGCCAGTTTGCAGTCTGTAGCCTCGCCGGGCCAAACCGCGCTGATCCTGTTGGGAGCGATTTCCTGAATCTTGTCGATCAGGCATCCAGAACCTCATCTGCTGGGCCGCGTAACGCGTAAGAAGACACAGGTTTAGACACGTTGTGCAATTGAATTGGTCCTAGCGAAATCGCATGTTCGCATGCGGGCTCGATATCCTGCGAGACAACGACTCTGTGACCTATAGACTTTCCATATTCACCCAATCGTGCCGCTACATTGGCAGCTTGGCCGATCACAGTGAAATCCAGCCGTTCTTGTGAACCGACATTGCCATATGTCACCTGCCCATAGGCGACGCCGATGGAACAGTCGCAGTGATGATCAGCGTCCGAGCTGCGCAACTCGGCCAGTTTTTCGACGATTTTGACGGCCGAGCTTTGGGCGTTCGAACGGGCCTGCGCGGCGTTGTCCCCTGCCGGGAATACAGCCAGCACAGCGTCGCCGATGAATTTCAGAACTTCACCATCATGGTCGTGCACGATACCGGACACGGTTTCGAAAAACGCGTTCAGGACGTTGATATAGGCGCTGCGACCAAGCTGTTCTTCCAATGAGGTCGAGTTGCGCAGATCGCAGAACATGATCGCCGCATCGATGTCATCGCCGTCTCCGCGCCGGATTTCTCCGCCCAGAACCCGCGCGCCCGACCGTTTGCCGACATAGGTTTCCAGCAGGACCTGCGCGTTTTCGCGTTGGGTGAACACCTCGTAAAACCGTGCGATGACCGAGGAGCATTCAAAAACCAGACCAAGGTTTTCGGTTGTGAACCCGTCGGGGTGATCGCAGGTCAGCGTCAGCACATTTGTTCGTCCATCGGAAAAGGGCAAAGGCATCGCGACGTAATCCGTTGCGCCCTTGGCGCGCAAATCCTCGATGATGGGAAAACTGTTATGCGGATTGTCGTCGTTCAAACGCTGACGCACCCCGCCCAGCCCGTTCGACACATGCCGTAAGGGGCTGTTGGTGAAGGCCGGGTGATCGTGAATTTCATAAGTTGGGGTGAAGGTCGAAATTTCCTCGGCATCTTTCTCCCAGACATAGTGCTTGCCAGCGATCAGCGGGTGCAGAGACCAGACCAGCGTGCTGAGGCGCTGAATGGCGATACCGTGTTCCAGCATCTTTTCAGCCAGTGCCTGGGTGAAGGCGACCGGTGACTGAATCTCCGACGCGCCGCGCATCAGCCAATCGATCAGAGGGCCACTGATATTACCGTCATCGGGATCGCGCAGTGTGTTTTCCCCAAGATCAACCCGCGTGGCAGCATCCGGCGCAAAACCGATATGCCCCTGAATCGCGGCACTTTCCGGCAGGGCGTCCTCGTAGGCCCAGATGGAATTTGTCAAACGTTCATCAGGCAGGCTGATATCATGATAGGTCGCCGTGCCTTTGAAGGGGCAGAAGGTCTGCAATTCCGTCTCGGGGCTCAATTCGACACACAGATCCGCGCGCGGCACGTAGATGGCGGGCGGCAACCGGGTTTCGTACATGACCTTGGCATTGTGACTTTCGGCCAGCATGATATCGCCACGATAAATCGCGATGCGACCCTGCAGCGGTTCGACCGAAATTCCATAGCCTTTGAGTTTTGGTGTGGCGTGGACGTTCATTTGTAACCTCCCGAGCCCTGGGTCCCTCAAGGATGGGCCTTTGGCGATAGGATTCCAAGGGGAAGCCGCGAATCTACCGCGAAAAACGGTGTCAGACCATCTGAATCACGTCTTTTTCGATCGACAGCATATAGCCTTTCTTGGCGATATTCTTGACCAGCAATTCGCTGACCATCTGATTTCCCAACGCATCGCGCAAGCGTTTGATCCGGGTGGCGCCGGCCGCCTCGTCACAATCGGCGGCATTTTTGCCCGAGATCATCGCCTCGATCTGGACGCCCGACAGAACTTCATCGTCCAGGCGGGATTCAGCCAGCACCGAAAGGGTCTCCATCGCCGCCGGGGTCAGTTTGAAATCCATGTTGTTAAGATAAACCGTGTTCTCTTCCCGGCTGATCAGCAGGGACGTGACCTGAATACCTGTCCGTTCGATCTGCGCCATGCGGCGGTTCAGAAGCACCAGCATGACCAGAAATACCAATGCGGTCACCAGCAT
The DNA here is from genome assembly GCF_056531905.1 of Ruegeria sp. K11. Lineage (NCBI taxonomy): Bacteria > Pseudomonadati > Pseudomonadota > Alphaproteobacteria > Rhodobacterales > Roseobacteraceae > Ruegeria > Ruegeria sp. K11. Next base: position 80,188 of record NZ_JBQFMP010000008.1, on the reverse strand, counting down.
GGCACTGGCAAAGACCAGCAGGACAAAGATCACCATCCGGTAGCTGGACAGCGTATCCGCAAACGCAGTGCCGGATTGCGCCAGAATTTCCAACAGGCGAATTTCGGACTGCGAGGTCAGATCAGATTCGACAAACAGCCGCTCGACTCTCGCGTTGAAGGCGTTGGCATCGGGCAGGGTCCAAAACAGAAACACCGCCGCGGTCACAAGGATCACGACGATGGCGGCAATACCCAGGCCGACCAGACGGACACCGGACCGGCGGGCCTCAGTAACGGAGATAGAATTTTCCGGCATTGGCCTTCCTTTGATCCAACCCTTCCGGTCCAAAGACGGACATGACATTCAGCAGCGTCCACCCCGACCGTTTCAATCGCTTGGCGACTTCATTTTTTGCCTTGCCCTTGCTGCAGCCCGACACCTTCATGACGCCGTAATGCAGCCGCAGGGGATTGTCCTGTTTGGCCTTGTAATCGGCATAACAATCCGCTGCTGACGCCGCAGAGCCAACCGATACCAGCGCCACTATGAGCAGAGAAGAGAGGATCTGTTTCATAAGCTGCATCCTGCGCATGTGTTGGTCGGATATTCAATAACTGTAGGGGGTTCGCAGTGCTGATATCCGATAACAACCTGTCGATATTGCTTGTCTGATGGGGGTGGGCGCAGGTTTGGGGCATCAAGTACGCGGTCCGTAACGGGGTCGCCTCAGAACCCGAAAGGACCTGCATCATGCATAAGAAATTCATTGCTCTGATCGTTGCGACCGCAGTTGCCATTACCGGTGTGTCAGCCTCGCAAGCCCGGGCTGCGGATACACGCGATCTTCTGGGTGGTTTGGCGGCTATCGCCATCATTGGCGCAGCAGCGCATCACTATCACAAGGAACAGCGCAAAGACTCGGTGTCGCAAAAATACGTGAAGAAACATTATGTGAAAAAGAAGAAGCACCACCAGCACAAGGCAAAAAAGCACCATGTGCGACCGCTGCCAAAGCACGTGGCCCGGTATAATCTGCCGCAGCGCTGTTTGCGCAAATATGAACACTATTCACATCATCAGCCTCTGCTGGCGCCGAAATGTCTGAAAAAGCATTACAAACATGCCCATAGCCTGCCCCAGCAGTGCAAGGTCGGTTTCTGGAATGGCAAGACGGTAAAGCGGGCGTATGAACCGTCATGCCTGCGCCACAACGGATACCGCGTGGTTTATCGGTAATTGGGTTTCGAGCAGGAGCGGCGCCAAAAAGAAGCGCCGCGCTGGGAAGGGGTGGCTTAAGTCACCCCTTTCTTTTTTCTTGCACCGTGCCGCGAAACGCGGTTTTCCGGATATATGACGACACCAAATTTCGAATTGGAACAGGCACTGCTGGCGCGCGGATATTTCCGGATCGCAGGCGTGGACGAGGTGGGGCGCGGCCCGCTGGCAGGTCCGGTTGTGGCGGCAGCAGTTGTTTTGAACCCGGATGATATTCCGGATGGGCTGAACGATTCAAAAAAGCTGACGGCAAAGCGGCGCGCTGTGTTGGAGGATGCCTTGCGGACGCGGGCTGAAATGGCTGTCGCCGAAGCCTCGGTCGCTGAAATTGACGAACACAATATCCTGCGCGCCTCGCACCTTGCGATGGAGCGCGCGGTGGCCGCGCTGGACCCGCCGCCGGATTATCTGTTGATCGATGGGAATATGATTCCGCGCCATCTGGGCCTGCCATCGCAAGCGGTGGTCAAGGGGGATGCACGATCAGTTTCAATTGCGGCGGCGTCAATCATTGCAAAAAACTGGCGCGATCAGGTCATGGTGGATTTGGCGCAACAGCATCCTGGTTATGGATGGGAGTCAAACGCAGGCTATCCGACAAAAATGCATCGCGAGGCGCTGCGAAATCTTGGTGTGACCCCACACCATAGACGTTCGTTCAAACCGGTCCACAATATCTTGTATCAAGAGTAAATCGTAAGTCACTGATTCAAAAAAGAATTTGACGACGAATCATCTTTGACTCATCTTTGTCTCAACCAAATGAGCGCAAAAGCGCCGTGGAACTGAGGCAGTGATATGACCACAATCAAGACAAAGGGCGCAGCCGCGCTCCCTTTAAACACGATTCTATCCGGGGACTGCATCGAGGTGATGAACAGTCTGCCCGAGGCGTCGGTTGACCTGATTTTCGCGGACCCCCCATATAATCTGCAGCTGAAGGGTCAGTTGCACCGGCCCGATAATTCTCAGGTTGATGCGGTCGATGATCACTGGGATCAGTTTTCAAGCTTTGGGGCCTATGACCAGTTCACCCGCGAATGGCTGACGGCGGCGCATCGGCTGCTGAAACCCAATGGTGCGATCTGGGTGATTGGCTCATATCACAATATCTTCCGTGTGGGCTCGGCTTTGCAGGATGCGGGATACTGGATTTTGAACGACGTTGTCTGGCGCAAATCGAACCCGATGCCGAATTTCCGCGGCAAGCGGTTCACCAACGCGCATGAGACGATGATCTGGGCGTCCAAGCGCGAAGGCGCGAAGTACACGTTCAACTATGAGGCGCTGAAGGCCCTGAACGAAGGTGTGCAGATGCGCAGCGATTGGGTGCTGCCAATCTGCACCGGGCATGAACGCCTGAAGGATGAGAACGGCGACAAGGCGCATCCGACACAGAAGCCGGAATCGCTGCTGCACCGGGTGCTGATCGGCTCGACCAATCCCGGCGACGTAGTGCTGGACCCGTTCTTTGGCACCGGCACAACCGGGGCCGTTGCTAAGATGCTGGGCCGCGAATTCATCGGGATCGAGCGCGAGGAAAGTTACCGCAAGGTGGCCGAGAAGCGCATCGCCAAGGTCCGCAAGTTTGACCGTGAGGCGCTAGAGGTCAGCGCCAGCAAACGCGCCGAGCCGCGCGTGCCGTTTGGTCAACTGGTCGAACGTGGCATGCTGCGACCAGGCGAAGAGCTTTATTCCATGAACCAGCGCCACAAGGCCAAGGTGCGCGCCGATGGAACTTTGGTGGGTGACAACGTCAAGGGCTCGATTCATCAGGTGGGGGCGCATCTGGAAAACGCGCCGTCCTGTAATGGCTGGACCTATTGGTGCTTCAAGCGCGATGGCAAGACCGTGCCGATCGACGTGCTGCGCCAGCAGATCAGGGCTGAAATGCACAACTGAATACCGCCGGTGCCTGTGGCCTGACACATGGCACTAAGCCTTGCCCCGCCGTGCCCGGCGGGGTCTTTTTGTTTCAATCACATTCCTGATTCTGTATGAGTTCCCGAAAGCCGCAGCGCAGCGAGGGAACCTCAACAATGTCCGACACCACAGTCAGCCGCTCGCCTTTCAGCCGGTTTTTGCTATCACGCGCCGACGTCCAAGATCAGGACAACAAGTATACTGAAGCTGCGCTGGAGCGACACAAGCGTGAAGGGTTGGAACTTGCCGTTCGTGCGCGCTGGGTTGCGATGGGTCTGACCGGTGTTCTGCTGGTTTTTCTGAACCCTCATTGGGAGGTGATGTGGTATCACTTCATCCTGCTGTTGATCTGCGCTAATGGCTGGCTGATCCAGCGGGCCGGACGGGTGGGGCAGTCCCGGGCCGAGCTGCTGTTGATCTTCGCCGATTTGCTGATCATGACCTTGGGCATGATCGTTCCGAACCCGTTCAGCGACGATGTACGGCCGCTGGCGATGCAGTATCAGTTCGACAATTTCCAGTATTTCTTTATCATTCTTGCCGCCGGGACCCTCGCATATTCCTGGCGCACGGTCGTGGCAATCGGGCTCTGGACGGCGATGATGTGGACGGCCGGATGGCTCGTCGCCTGGTGGGTGGCGACCCCTATTCCGGGCCTCAGCGAACGTGTGGCCGGGGCGTTGGCGGGCTATCCGGATGTGGCTGAGTTGATGGATCCCAACAGCTATCATCCATCGCTTCGCATCCAGCAGGTGATCGTTTTCATGATGGTCGCCGTGACGCTGGGCATCTCCATGCGCCGTCTCAATCGTCTCTTGATGACGAATGCGGGCCTGGAGCGGGAGAGGGCGAACCTGTCTCGGTATTTCTCGCCCAACGTGGTCGACGAGCTGAGCCAGAATGATGAGCCGCTGAAGCAGGTGCGGAAAGAGGATGTGGCGGTTTTGTTCATCGACATCGTGGGTTTCACCAGATTCGCCGCCGGTCGCGATCCTTATGAGGTGATCGAGGTTCTGCGCGGGTTTCACGCGCGGATGGAGACTGAGGTGTTTCGCCATCACGGCACGCTGGACAAATATCTGGGCGACGGGCTGATGGCGACCTTTGGGACGCCTGTGCCCACGCCCGAGGATGCAAGCAACGCCCTGTCCTGCGCCCGCGCGATGGTCGGGGCGATGGACCGGTGGAATTTGGATCGCCGGCGATCAGGTGAGCCCGAGATCGAAGTGGGCATTGGCGTGCATTTCGGCCAGGTCGTTCTGGGCGATATCGGGGCCAACCGGCTGGAATTTGCCGTGATCGGGGATGCGGTGAATGTCGCCGCCAAGCTGGAGGCACTGACCCGAGATTTTGGCGCGCGCGTCATAATCAGCGATGCACTCCGTGCGCAGGCCGTGCCGGACGCCCCCGCGAACCGGGGCCTGTTGTCCGGGTTTGAACAAAAAACCGCGCAGCAAGTGCGCGGGGTCGCCGCACCAATGGACATCTGGGCGCTGACATAATCCGGTGCTCCCGCCTGTCAGCATCGCATCAAAGATGCGACTTTTCCAGTTGGGCCCGGCAGCGCGCGAATGCGCGCTGCGGTCATGCCCCGGGCATCGGATTTCGCGCCTTGTTGTAGGCCAGCCAATCGGTAATTTCCGGGTAATACTGTCGCCGCCACGCCCGCACTTTGGGGTTCATCACCCGCCGCCAGAGCGGCGGCATCATAGCCGCGAGTGTCATCATCGGGTACCCATGGGGCAGTTGCGGAGCTGCATCCTCGGAATGGTGCTGCAACAGGGGAAAGCGGCGGTTTGGCTTGTAATGGTGGTCCGAATGGCGCTGCAGGTTGATCAGCAACCAATTGCTGGCCTTCTGTGATGCATTCCACGAGTGGCGCGGCCGGACCCGCTCATATTTTCCATCGCCCAGATACTTGCGTGTCAGGCCATAATGTTCCACGTAATTGACAAGCTCCAGCTGCCAGATCGCGGTGCCCGCCTGCACCAGAAACAGGCCGAGCCCGGCCCAGCCACCCAACAGGAAAGCCAGAGCCAGCATCGCAGTCTGCAAGCCCCAGTATCGCCAGAACGGATTGGCCGGGTCGGTCCAGGGCCGGTCTTTTCGGGCCAGCTTGTCACGCTCGGCCCGGAAAGCCGAGATCAGGCATTGGCGCAGGACGCGGGGATAATAGCGGTGAAACCCTTCGTTATACCGGGCGGTGACCGGGTCGCGCGGTGTGCCGACATAGCGGTGATGGACCAGCAGGTGTTCCGACCGAAAGTGAGAATACAGAACCATTGCCAGCAGGATATCCCCCAGCCACCGCTCTGCGCGGCCTTTCTGGTGCATCAGCTCATGGCTGTAATTGATCCCGATCGTGCCCGAGATCACGCCCATACCGAAGAACAGGCCGATTTTCTCGACTGAACTCAGATGCGTGCTGTGGGCCGTAAACCAGATCAGCCCAAATAGCGTGAAGAACTGAACCGGGGCCCAAATCTTGGTCAGGGCGATGTACCAGCGCAATTGTGTGTCGGGTGTCTGTGGGTCCGCATTTTCCAGATTGAGACCGGTAAATCGGTCAAGGATGGCAAAGGCCCACCAGGTCGACAGGGGCACCAATATGATCCACCAACCGCCGGTAAACGCGGTGATCCAGATCAATGGGATCAGCAGCATCGAAACCCAAAAGGGCAGCGCGGATTGCCAGCGTGACAGGATATCTGGTGCAATCATCTGAGGTCTCCGACAGGTTGTGCGCAAATTAGACCGGGGAGCTGGATTTGCACAGCGCTCTAATGGCCGCGCCACAGGTCATAGGCTTTGCGCATGACCGTCGGCAATTCGCCGGGCCGGAAGGCGTGTTTTTCGATAATGGAAAGACCTGCGGGCGCGAGCTCGTCTGGCACTTCGGCGCTCCAGACCCGCAGGATCAGATGGAAATGCGTGAAAGTGTGGCGTATCTCAGCAGGCAACACCTGCCAGTTCGCCTCAAACGGCGGCGCTTCGGGCGGAGATTCGGACCAGTCGGACCCCGGCCATCCCAGCATTCCGCCCAGCAGACCTTTGTCCGGGCGTCGTTGCAACAGCATCGCACCATCCGCGCGTCTGGCGATGTAGACATGCCCGTGCCGGGTGGGTTTGGGCTTTTTCGGCGATTTGCGGGGCAGATCGGCCTGCGTACCCGCTTGCCGCGCCTGACAGGGGTCCCGCAGGGGGCAAATCCCACAGGCCGGAGACTTGGGGGTGCATATGGTGGCTCCCAAATCCATCACCGCCTGCGCATAGTCGCCGGGGCGATTGATCGGCGTCAGCCCGGCGGCTTTGAGTTTCAGAACCGGCTTCACACCGGGCAGAGGGTCATGGAGGTTATAAAACCGGGCCATTACCCGCTCGACATTGCCGTCCAGCACGGTCTCGGGGCGGTCAAAGGCGATGGCGGCAACCGCGGCGGCCGTGTACGGCCCGATACCGGGCAGTTGAATCAGGGCGTCATAGGTATCGGGGAAGTGCCCGCCATGCTTTTCCGCCACCACCCGTGCGCATTTCAGTAGGTTTCGGGCACGCGCGTAATAGCCCAGACCGGCCCATTCCCCCATGACGTCCGCGTCCGGAGCCGCCGCCAGAGACTGAACTGTGGGCCAGCGCGTGGTGAAGCGTAGGAAATAGTCCCGCACCGCTGCAACGGTAGTTTGTTGCAACATGATCTCAGATAACCAGACCCGATAAGGGTCAGGGCGTGCGCCTGCCGCGCGGTCCGACGGACCAACCCGCCACGGCATCACGCGCGCATGGCGGTCGTACCAGCCCAACAACGCGTCACTCACAGAAATGTCATGGTCGTCTCGCAAGTTTTATTCAACTCCTTGTCAGGTTTCGCTGGCGCCGGGGTCCCAGCCTACTACAATAGCGGTGCAGGAGTTGGAAACCAGATGCAACGCAGACGTTCCTCGACCCGTGGGTTCAAACGAACCGCGTCCGTTCTGAACGATCAGATCAGGCGTGCGGGTGAAAGCCGCGGTTTTGCCATTTCGCGCTTGCTGACCCATTGGGCCGACATTGTCGGGCAGGATATTGCTTCTGTCGCACGGCCCGTAAATGTGGGTTACGGACGCAACGGGTTTGGCGCGACGCTGACCGTCCTGACAACCGGACCGCAGGCTCCGATGTTGGAGATGCAAAAGGAACAGCTGCGGGACAAGGTGAATGCCGTTTACGGGTATAACGCCATCAATCGCATCCGCATCACGCAGACCGCTCCGACCGGATTTGCCGAGGGGCAGGCCAGTTTCGACCACAAGCCGAAACAAGCGAAACCCGAGATTGCACCCGAGATCGTGGCCGAGGCCGGAAAAGTCGCACGCGACGTTCATGACGGTGACTTGCGCGCGGCTCTTGAACGTCTGGGCCGTAACGTTTTATCCAAGCAAAAATGCTGAGAAAGGGCTGAGTACATGAGCCGTATTGCAACCGGAATATGTGCAGCTGTTGCCATCGCCGCAGGCGGCTATTGGCTGTCGCTGTCAAATTCCAACCCGACCAATCCGCTGATCGGCAGCGCCGAGGCGCAAGAAGCCGATCTGGATACATCCTCGATCGTCGAAATGACGCTGGGGGCCGAGGACGCACCGGTCGAAATCATCGAATATGCGTCGTATACCTGCCCGCATTGCGCGAATTTCCACACCGGGCCGTATAAGCAGCTCAAGAAAGACTTCATCGATACAGGCAAGGTCAAGTTCATCTATCGCGAGGTGTATTTTGACCGCTATGGTCTGTGGGCTTCGATGGTGGCACGCTGTGGCGGCCCCGAAAAGTTCTTTGGCATCTCTGATCTGATCTATGAGGGTCAGTCCGAATGGACCCGTGCCGGTGGTCCGGCCGAGATCGTGGACGAGCTGCGCAAGATCGGGCGCCTTGCGGGTATCGACAAGGACCAGCTTGAAGCCTGCCTGCAGGACGGCACCCGGGCGCAGACCCTGGTGGCCTGGTATCAGGAAAACGCCGAACGCGACGGCGTTCAGGCGACGCCATCTTTCCTTGTGAATGGCAAGAAAGTTGAAAACCAGTCCTATGACAGCTTCAAGAAGCTGATCGAAGACGAATTGGGCAGCTGATCTGCCCTGTGGTCAGCCTGCGCCGAGGGCTGGCCACTTGCTTACGGTGAAGGCGCGACACGCGCCAACATCTCGCTTACCAACTGGTCCTGTTCGATCTGCAGGCGCACGGGCAGCGCCAAAACCTTGCTGCGGAACGCAGTAGGTAGGCGAACGGCGTCTTTTTCCGTTGTCACCATCTGTGCATTCAGGGCCTTTGCCTCATTCTCCAACCGGGTCATCAATGCCAGCGTCAGGGGCTGGTGATCATCCAGAGCCTCGGCGCGCACTACGGTGGCTCCTTGCTGACGCAGGGTTTGAAAGAATTTTTCAGGATGGCCAATTCCGGCAAAGGCCAGAACCGTGGCGTCGCTCCAGTCCATACCGGTTTGCAGCGGACAGACCTTGCCCGTGGCATGTGGCACCGACAACTGGCCACCCCATTGCGTTTTAAATCCGGTCTGCGCGTCGTCTTCGCCCAATGACAACACAAGATCGGCGCGCGCGAGCCCGACCGCAACAGGTTCGCGCAGCGGGCCAGCGGGCAAACACAGACCGTTGCCGAACCCGCGGGCCGCATCCACCACAACAACCGAGAAATCCTTGGCGACCGAGGGGTTCTGAAAGCCGTCATCCAGGACGATTACACTTGCCCCTTCTGCCGCTGCCGCCTTTGCCCCGGCAGCACGGTCCTTGGCGACCCAAACGTCTGCGAAGGCGGCCAGCAAAAGCGGTTCATCCCCGACCTGATCGGCGGAGTGAACCCTTGGATCAACGCGGACCGGGCCGTCCAATGAACCGCCGTGCCCGCGGGTCACCACATGCGGGATGTGGAAGCGCCCTCGCAGATGGTCCAATAACCAGATCACGGTGGGCGTTTTGCCTGTGCCGCCCGCGTTCAGGTTGCCGACGCAAATGACCGGGATGTCCAGTTTGATGCCGGTTTCCGATGCCAATCTGCGGGCTGTTGCTGCTGCGTAGATGCGCCCCAACGGCGACAGCAGGCGCGCCCGCATATCCAGTTGATCCGGTCCGGTATTCCAGAAGTCAGGCGCGCGCATCCTGTGCCTCCCGGTGATCCAGCCTGTCCTGTATCATGTCGATCAATTGATCTGCCTGTGGCGCACCTTCGGTCACCACCTGCCAACCGGCCAGCGCCATATGGGCCGTGCGATCCGGTGCAAGCAATTCGACCACGCCATCCCCCAATTCCGTGGCTGTTCTGATGGTCAGCGCAGCCTCTACCTGCTTCAGACTATCGTAAATTCCGCGATGTTTGCCCACATGCGGCCCGTGGATGACCGCCGAACCCAAGGCCACTGCGGTCAGGGGATCCCGTCCGCCCGCGCCGCGTTCCAGCGAGCTTGCCATGAAGGTCACCGGTGCCACGCGGTGCCACAAGCCAAGCTCTTCGGGGTCAGTGGACAGAATCACCTGCGTCGTGTCCTCGATCGGCTGACCGTCGCCCCATTGCGCGCAGCGCAGGTCCATCGCCTCGAGCCTGCGCTGCAGCGGGCCAGCTTCGGCGGCGTCGGCCACATGCAGGACCAGCGCCAGCCGAGGTAACATGCGCATCGCCTGTCGGTGTGCGCTCAGCACCGAGATGAATTCTTTGTCCTGCACCCATGCCGCCAGCCATACCGGACGCCCGGCCAGCGCATGATTGGTTTCGATCAATTCATCTTCGGGCCAGGACTGCGGATTTGGGCTGATGTAAAGCGGTGGCGAGACCGAGACTTTCGCAGAGGTTACGCCCAGCTTGCGAATCTGGCGCGCGGTGTCTTCGGCAGTCGTCAGAATCGTGCCGAAACACTCCATCGTTTGTCGGGCGAGGTCCGGCAGCCATCGCCCGCCGCGCGCCACGTTGACGTCCGGTTCGGCCTCGATCAGGATCATCGGTATGCCGTCTTCGTCTGCGCGGGTTATAAGGTTTGGCATCAATCCTCCGCCAATCCAGATGCCCAGGTCAGGGCGCCAATGCTCCAGAAACGCGCGTGCGGCACCGGTCTGCTCGGTCGGCAGGGTCTTCAGAGGTTCTTGTCCTTCGGGCCAGTTTGACAGATCAGCATCCGGAGGGGCAGTCAGCAGCAAGGATAATCCCGGTCGGGCCGACAGGACCCGGTTGCAGAAATCGTTTACGGCCCGCATGCGTTCGGGAGCGTTGACATGTATCCACAAAAGCTCGCCTTTGGGGCGGGGTGGTGGCGTGGCCCTTGGGGCTTGTGGAACGCCCCAGGACAGAACCCGGTAAATTGACAGGCTGAGTGAACTTGGCTTGCTCATGCCGGAATACCAGGCCCGTCCGTGTCCAGTGCCGTCATCAGTTGCGCGTGCAGGCGTGTCTCGGCCGCGACCACACCGTTCAGACGCGGCGTCGGGTTGTTGAACACCAGAGGCTTGCCTTGCCGGGTGGTGCAGGTGCCTCCGGCTTCGCGCAGAATCAGATCACCGGCGGCAATGTCCCATTCCCAGCTGGGGCGCAGCGTCAGCATCCCGTCGAACCGGCCTTGTGCCACAAGCGCCATGCGATAGGCCAGTGAGGGACGATAAACGCGCTTGAAGTCTGGCGCGACTCCGGTCGCCCAATGGTGGGGGTCCAGATTGGGTCGGGCCGCCAGCACTTCGGCCCCGGTCAGATCAGGATTTTGGCTGACCCGGATCAGAGCACCATTCAAGGTCGCGCCCTGATCCAAAGCCGCTGCATATAACAGGTTGCGCAAAGGCAGATAGATCACTGCCGCAGTGACCTGTCCTTGCTCAGCGATGGCCAGTGAATGCGCCCATGTCCGTGACCCTTCGGCAAAGCTGCGGGTTCCGTCGATCGGGTCAATGATGAAAACCCGATCCCGGGTCAGGCGCGTGTCGGAGTCCTCAGTCTCTTCGCTCAGCCAGCCATAATCGGGGCGCGCAGCCTGCAGGTCACGTTCGAGCATGGCGTTGACGGCCAAATCTGCCTCGGTCACCGGTCCTGCGCCTTCGGGTTTGTCCCAGCGTTGCGCGAGGGGCCCGGAATAACGCGTCGCGATCTGGCCAGCCTCGTGCGCGGCATCAATCAGCAGGGACAGGTCAGTTGCCGGCAAGTGTCATCCCTTCGATCAGCAGCGACGGCACGACGCGCGACAGATACGTGCGCGCGTCGTTGGCGGGGATGATCCGCATCAACATGTCACGCAGATTGCCCGCAATGGTGCATTCGTTCACCGGATGCGAGATTTCCCCGTTCTCCACCCAGAACCCTGATGCACCGCGAGAATAATCTCCGGTATTGGGGTTGATGGTCGATCCGATCATCGAGGTGACCAGCAGCCCGGTGCCCATATCCCGTATCAGGTCCGCGCGGCTGCGGTCGCTTTGGGTCAGGCTCAGATTCCAGTTGCTGGGCGACGGGGGGCCGGACACCCCGCGCGCGGCATTGCCGGTGGACACCATGTCCAGCTTGCGTGCGCTGGACAAATCCAAAGTCCACCCGGTCAGCACGCCGTTTTCGACAATGGCGCGCTGCCGGGTTGGCAGACCTTCGGCGTCAAACGGGCGCGAGCCTGAAATACGCGGGCGATGCGGGTCCTCGATCAGCGAGATCTGCGCGGGCAGGACCTGCTGGCCAAGGCTGTCCTTCAGCCATGATGCGCCACGTGCGATGGCCGCGCCATTGCTGGCGGCCAGCAAATGACCGATCAGCGATGACGAAATCCGTTCGTCAAACAGCACGGGAAAGGTGCCGGTTTCGGGCTTGCACGCGCCCACCTGCTGCACGGCGCGTTCACCGGCGGTGCGACCGATATCAGCCGGACTGCGCAGATCGGACTGAAAGCTGCGGCTGTCCCCGTCATAATCACGCTCCATCCCGGTGCCTTCGCCGGAAATGGCCACGCAAGACGTTGACCGGTTGCTGCGCGCATACCCGCCCGAAAAGCCGTTGGTCGCCGCCAGATGAACGCGGTGGGTCCCATAAGCCGCCGACGCGTCCGAGACCTGAGACACACCGTCAACCTCCAGAGCAGCCGCTTCGGCGGACAGGGCGTCCTGCAGCAGGGCATCGGCGCTGGGTTCCGGTGCGGGATCGAAAAGCTCAAGCGCGTCCATGTCCCAATCGGTGATCAACTGAGCCGCGTCCGCAAGCCCGGTAAACGGGTCCTCCGGGGCTTCGCGCGCCATGGCGACCGCGCGTTCCGCCATGGCCGTCAGGGTTTCGGGCCGACTGTCGGAACTGGACACGATGGCCTGCCGTTTACCCAGAAAGACCCGTAGACCCAGATCTGTCCCCTCGGCCCGCTCGGCATGTTCCAGCGCTCCGCCGCGCACCTCGACCGAAACCGAAGACCCGTCAATTACGATGGCATCTGCTGCGTCAGCGCCTGCCTTGCGCGCCGCATCCAGAAGGGTCTGGCTGATATTCTGGGGTGTTTGGGTCATGAGGCCTCCGGTCTGAATGCATTGGACCTAGCCCCGGACCGGGCGTCCCGCAAGGCCTGCGGAACAATTGCGACGTCGATTTGAGGCGGGGTAAGGCCGCAGGACCGGCCTCACCCCGGCACCAGGTTACTTGATCCGCTGACCATTGGCCAGAATCTGACCATCCTCGGTGAACTCGATGGTCGAGTTCAGGGTGTCCGGCTCTTCGCCCGGAACGGCCATCAGGCCCATCATCATCCGCGCGCCAAGCGCATCCTGATCTGACACGAACCCCATCGAGATCAGCGTGTCGATCAGAGCATTCGCACCCACAAGCTGCAAATTGGCTACGCCGACCGGAACCGGAAGCGGGTTGATTGGATCAAGGTTGGAATTATCGAAGGTGAAATCACCATCGCCCGACAGGCGGGTGCCAACCATCGAGATCAGCAACTCGTTGATTTTCAGTGAATGCAGCTCGCCCGGCATTTCGTCCGAAATCTCAAGATGTTCGACGGATTCGGGGTCCATGAAATCGACCAGAATCTTTGCCGTTCCCTCGGTGTCCAGCGACACGGTCGCCGGATCGCGGGGCAGTGCGCCCGCCGGGTCGAACAGGCTCCACAGCACGTCGGACATGGTGAACTCAGTCAGGTTCATGGCGAAGGCAAAAGGCTGAATCTCTTCGGATGCCTGAACCGGGAATTCGAACTTCAACCCGGCCGTTTCCATCGCGATCTCGATCGGGAAAGGCAGATCCGAGGTCGTGACGGCCAGGTTCGAGCTGTTTTGCTCAAGATCATAAACGATACGCTGCGCGTCGATGCTGCCGGTAAACCGACCGCCCTGGGACGAACTGCCCATGGTAAAAGGCTGACCTTCGGACGCCCCTGAAATCTCGCTGTTGCCTGACCCGTATGTGAAAGTGCCCGAGGCTGCGAACCCCGCATCATAGATACTTTTGACGTCCGCGAAATCAGCTCCGTTCGGGATACGGGTATCGCCGTTGAATGCCAGCTGGTTCAGCTTGCCACTGATCCGGCCTGTATCGTCGCTTTCAGGATCGTCAAACGCCAGATCGTAACTCAGATCCGCCGCTGTGAATTGTTGGGCGATATCACGGATCTCGCCGATTTTCATCAACGACGTGCCAGCGAAATCGCTCAGATTGACACTGACGCCCAGCACATCCGATGACACGGTTTCATCGCCAAACTGCAGCTCTCCCAGTGAAATTTCGAGGCTGGCCGCTGAATAGGCATAGTTCATTTCGTCCGGTGAGCCCGAAACAACCATGTTCAGGGCGTCTTGGTTGTATAGCAGCTCGGCGGAAAAGCTCTCTCCTTCAGCTTCGCCCGAAATGGTCATGGGGAAACTGTCGGGCAGGCCAATCGTGACGGTCCCGTCGCCGTTTTCCGTCAACGTCATTTCCGGCACAACCATGTCGATCTGTTCATCCGTGTCCGGAATGGCCATCGACATGGTCATGTTGGTGATGGTCGTGACATCGCCCGAAACGCTTTGATCGCCCGTCACGGTATAGCCGACCCCGCTCAGGTAGGCTTGCCAGTCGGCCCAGACATCATTTGCGGTCACATCCGCGACTGCGGCCTGCGCGGCAAAGGTATAGGCCAGAACCGCCCCGCAGGTACGGCGAAGAAAAACGGACATCAGAGAACCCTTCTTGATCAATTTTGCCGGCATCGTCGTGGTTGCGGCGGGTATCGTCAAGGGGCAAGGGGTGGACCATTTCCCCATTTGCACGTTACCACTTGAAGCAACGTCAAATCCGGAGAAATCGCCGATGAATATGCAAGGAAAAACAGTACTGATCACCGGGGCCAGCCGTGGCATCGGGGCCGAGGCCGGGCGCGTTTTTGCCGCAGCCGGTGCCAATGTTGCGCTGGTGGCGCGCAGCCGGGATCAGATCGATGCGCTGGCCGCAGCGCTGGGGGATAACGCCATTGCACTCGCCTGTGATGTCAGTGATTTTGCGCAAGTCGAACAGGTTGTCGCCGATTGCGTGGCGCGGTTCGGCGGTCTGGATGTTCTGATCGGCAATGCGGGCGTGATCGATCCGATCTTTCACCTGTCCAACGCCGATGCCGAGGCCTGGAGCAAGGCCATCGACATCAACCTAAAAGGCGTGTTCTACGGCATGCGCGCGGCATTGCCGATCATGCGCGCGGCAGGCGGGGGTACCGTGTTGACCGTGTCCTCCGGTGCGGCTTCCAACGCGATCGAAGCCTGGAGCCACTATTGCGCCTCCAAGGCTGGCGCAAAGATGCTGACCGAATGTCTCCATCTTGAAGAGGCGCATAACGGCATCCGGGCTATGGGCCTGTCACCCGGCACCGTCGCCACGGAAATGCAGCGCGTGATCAAGACGAGTGGTATCAATCCGGTCAGCCAGCTGGATTGGGAAGACCACATCCCGCCTGACTGGCCCGCGCGCGCCTTGCTGTGGATGTGTTCGCAGGACTCGGATGAATTTCTGGGCGGCGAAATCAAGCTGCGGCTGGACGATATCCGCAAGCGCGTCGGCCTGACGTGATTGATCTGACGCAAGAGGACGGGTTGTGGACCGTTACGCTCAACAACCCGGACAAGGCCAACGCGCTGACCGAGGCCATGTTGGCCGAGCTGGTGCGCATTGCTGAGGATGCCACCGACGCGCGGGCTCTGATCCTGACCGGCGCAGGTCGGGTATTCAGCGCCGGGGCTGACCTTGATGAGGCCCGGGCGGGGCTGGCGACCTCGGACTTGTGGGAGCAGCTGTCCGGTGCGATTGCGGCACTGCCTTGCCTGACCGTTGCTGCATTGAACGGTACGCTGGCGGGTGGCGCCAACGGCATGGTCTTGGCATGTGATCTGCGCATTGCGGTGCCGACGGCCAAATTCTTTTATCCGGTGATGAAGCTGGGATTCCTGCCGCAACCGTCTGATCCCAAGCGAATGGCAGCGCTGATCGGCCGGGCGCGCACGCGCCTGATTCTGATGGCAGGGCAGAAAATCACGACTGACGAAGCCTTTGCCTTTGGTCTGGTGGACCGCGTGGTCGAGCCCGGTCAACTGATGCAGACGGCGCACGATTTGGTGGCCGACAGTCTGGTGGCCGATCCGCAGATCGCCAAAGGCATCGCGGAGCTGTGTTCATGAGGTTGGCGACAGTGCGCCTGCGCGTGGCCGATCCTGACACATTGGCCGCGTTTTATCGCGACTCACTTGGTATGCAGATACGTGCGGACGGCCAAAACCGGTATGTCGGCTACCCCGGACGGGACGCCGACCTGCTGCTGATGCCCGGCGGCGGCGGTTACCATCACGACCAGGGGCAGCGGTATTGGAAGATCGGTGTTACGGTGCCGGATGTCGATCTGGCGGTGACACGTCTGCGGCAACAGCGGATGGCGGTCAGCGATCCGCGGCAGTTCCGGGACATCGGCTATATGTGCCATCTCAGCGATCCCGAGGGGTTTGTCATCGAGTTGCTGCAACATGACTTCGAAGACAACAGGCCCGAAAACGCAGCCGACCCGAATGCACCCTTTGCCGAGGCCCGCATTGGCCAGATCACGCTGCGCACGGGC
The DNA here is from genome assembly GCF_056531905.1 of Ruegeria sp. K11. NCBI lineage: Bacteria > Pseudomonadati > Pseudomonadota > Alphaproteobacteria > Rhodobacterales > Roseobacteraceae > Ruegeria > Ruegeria sp. K11. The sequence goes on along the minus strand of NZ_JBQFMP010000008.1, from coordinate 63,945 downwards.
GATATCGCGCTTGAAGACACCCATTGCCGTGCGCTTGGGATGCGTCTTTTGTCGATGCAGGACGTGGCGGATTTTGGGTTTGACCTGCATTTCTATGCTTTCACTGATGATACACCGCCCAATCCGGATCTGTGGTCGGTGGACAACCGGGAATGGCTGTGGAAACGCCCCTATACGACGCTGGAGTTTCAGCACATTGCTGATGCCAGCTTTGCCGCTGTCCCCGACTATCAGGGGATCGAGATCGAGGGCTTGGAATACGCGCAAACCGACCCATCCGGCGACCCGGTTCTGCCTGCGTGATCAGCGCCCGCGACGCTTGCCGGGAACTTTCGAGCGAAACCCCGGTGGGCGTTTGCGCACCCAGGCCAGGAATTTTTCCAGCCGGGGATGCGCACGCAGGGCCTCGACTGTGTGAAAACTGCGCGCCAGTTCCGCCTCGGTCAGGGTGGCGTGGACCTCTTTGTGACAGATCTGGTGTAGCAAAACAGTTGGGCCACCCTTGCCTCCTTTGAGTTTTGGGATCAGATGGTGCAGGCTGCCGCCCCCATCCGGGATTGGGCGGTCGCAAAGCGGACAGATCGGATCATTGCTTGCCGACATGGCAGTAATCTCGCGCTGTTACATGGGCGATTCAAGGGGGATAAAGTGGCGCAAGCGGTGGTGATCGGAGCAGGCCCGGCGGGGCTGATGGCGGCTGAACAGCTGTCCCGCGCCGGGCACGAGGTTCTGGTGGCCGAAGCCAAGCCATCCGTTGCGCGCAAGTTCCTGATGGCGGGTAAGTCGGGCCTCAATCTGACCAAAAATGAAGCGTTTGAAACGCTGATGACCGCTTATGGCGATGCGGCGGACTGGTTGCGCCCGATCATTTCCGAGATGGACGCACAAGGCGTTCAGCACTGGGCGCGCGATCTGGGGCAGGATTTGTTTGTCGGTTCGACCGGGCGCGTGTTTCCCGAGGTGATGAAAGCCTCGCCTTTGTTGCGTGCGTGGTTGGGGCGTCTGGATCGGTCCGGCGTCCAGATTCGAACACGGTGGCGCTGGCAAGGTTGGCATGGTGCGGCCCTACGTTTCGAAACGCCGGACGGCGTGCAGGATCTTCGTCCTGCCGCAACTGTTCTGGCGTTGGGTGGCGCCAGTTGGGCACGGTTGGGCGCGGATGGCGAATGGGCGGCACATCTGACCGGTAAAGGCATCGACCTGACACCGTTTGCCCCGTCCAATTCCGCAGTGTCCGTCGAATGGAACGATCATATGCACCCCCATTTCGGTGCTGCGCTGAAATCGGTGCGCTGGATGGCTGGCGACGTGGAAAGCCGAGGTGAAGCGACGATCTCTGCGACCGGACTGGAGGGCGGCGGGCTGTATTCCCTGACTCCGGCCCTGCGTGCAGGCGCTGAACTTTACGTCGATTTGCTGCCTGATCTGGACGTCGCGGTTTTGAAATCGCGGTTCAGGTCCAAAAATCCGAAAACCACGCTCTCGCAGTGGATGAAGAAGTCCTTGAAACTGCCGCCTCAGAAGATCGCGCTGTTTCATGAGATGGCACAGCAGTTCCCAGAATCGACGTCGCACAAGGTTATGGCGCTGAAACAGCTTCCAGTTCTCGGTGCGAAACTGCGCCCGATGGATGAGGCGATCTCGACCGCCGGTGGTGTTGCGCGTGCGGCCGTGGATGAGCGGTTGATGCTCAAATCCACCCCCGGCGTGTTCTGCGCCGGGGAAATGCTGGACTGGGAGGCTCCGACCGGTGGTTATCTGCTGACTGCCTGTTTGGCCACCGGGCGTTGGGCCGGGCGTTCGGCCGCACACTGGCTCGATCAGCAAACCTGACACCGTTGCCTAGCGGGACCGGGCCAACATCGCCAGACGGATCATGGCGCGTTCGACCAACGCCATGGCAGGGGCTGCCTGGCCAGCCGAGCGCAGAGACAGATCCGTATCTGTGAGAACCGTCAATGCGGTCTGCAGCTTGGCGGCCCCCCAGCCCTGAGCCTGTCGCAAAACCCGGTCGCGGCGTTTGCCGTAGACCGGAGGCCGTAACGATCCGATCCCCTGCGCGGCGCCTCCCGGATGGGACGCGCAGGCATAGAGCGTGCGAAAATGCCGGGTCGCCCCGATGCATAATGTCACCGCATTGGTACCCTGCGCCTGAAGGCGTCGCATCAGCGGGCCGATTTCGGCGGCGCGACCCTCGGCCACGACATTCAGCACGTCATCCAGCGCCGCCTCGGTCGAGCGGGGGGCGCAGGCATCAATATCTTCAAGGGTCAGCTCTGTGGTGTCACCGCGTTTATACAGCGACAGTTTCTCGATGGTTTGCGTGAAATCACCGGGGCTGAGCGCAAGCGCCAGTTCTGAAAGCGATGCCATGGAATCGCGCGGGATGTTCTGCAAACCTGCCTGCGCCAGAATTCGCTCAACCTCGGCGCGCGAGGGCGGATCGTCATAGATGCCGACCGCAAACGCATCTGCATGCGATTCAAACGCCTTGCGTATTTTCGAGCTGGGTTTCAACTGACCGGCAGTGACAATGATCTGCGCGTCACCAGCAGACCAGTCCTGCAAGGCGCTGATGATGGAGGGGGCCGCTGTATCAGTCGCGTCTTCCACAAAGACCGCGCGGGGGCCGGGGAAAAAACCGACGGCCTTGACCGCATCCAACAACATCGCGGGATCGCCACGGAGTTCGCTGCCCGGAATACGGGTCAGGCGCATTTCTTCGTCGGCGCCGGGGCCAAGCAACGCGGCAAGCACCTGTTGGCGTTTCAGGGCGACGCGCATGGCGTCGGCACCATAGATTAACAGCCCCGTCTTGTTCGGGTCCGGTTTGGCAAAATACCCATCCGCCTCACGCGGGCTCAGCTTCATGCGGCCAAATCCGGAGTGGTGAATAGCCGCGTTACGATCTGGTCCGACAGAATCACCATCAGCCGTTCGATGGCGTCCCGCTCATCCGCCAGCGTGGATACGGTTGATCCGGCGGCTGAAAAGGCCACGAAATCGGCCACGGCACCGGATGTTACGACCTGTCCGGTTTCATTGGACTTCAGCGCATATGTGGCCCGGCCATCAATCGTATATCGATTGGTTTCGTTTGACGTGGTGATTGCGGCGGATCGTGTCGTGGTCGAGACGCGCACATCCAACTGGTAATCTTCGCCTGACGAGGCGCTGCGCCCCAACTGACGCTCCAGGTTCTGGACCAGCAGAAATCCTTCGGCGGTGTTAAGCTGGGAAACGGCCACCCGCCCGTCCAGCGCGGTTCCTGTCCCATCCGGGGCATACACCGGCTGAAAACCGCAGGCGGCCAGCGCCAGCGGCATCAACAACAGGGTTCTGCGATCAAACGACGACATTCACGATCCGGCCCGGAACTACGATCACTTTCTTGGGCGCGGCTCCATCCAGCGCCCTTTGCACAGCTTCGGTGCTGAGCGCGATTTTTTCAACCTCGGCCTTGTCCATTTCCATTGGCACGTTGATTTCGGCCCGGCGCTTGCCGTTGATTTGGATCGGCAGGGTGACGGTATCGTCGACCAGCATCGCCTCATCCGCAACCGGCCAGGGGGCGGTCGCCACCAGACCTTCGCCGCCCAGCAGGTGCCAGAGTTCTTCGGACAGGTGCGGGGTCATCGGTGACATCAACTGCGCCAGCGTTTTGGCCGCCTGACGTTTGGCTTCAGACCCCGCCTTGGATTTTGCCAGCGTGTTGGTAAACGCATAAAGCTTGGCGATAGAGGCGTTGAAGCCAAAGGATTCGACCCCGCCCGACACATCATGGATCGCCTTGTGCATCTCACGCAGCAGGGTTTCATCCTCGGCATTGGCCGGGGCGTCCGATTCGGCGATCTCCGACGCGATGCGATGGACGCGGCTGAGGTGCTTGAACGCGGCCTCGGCCCCCGAGGCGGTCCATTCCACGTCGCGCTCGGGCGGCGAATCTGACAGAACGAACCAGCGCGCTGTATCTGCGCCGAAGGCCGAGATAATGCTGACCGGATCGACCACGTTTTTCTTGGATTTCGACATTTTGGCCGAGGGGATGATCTCGACCTCGGTGCCGTCGGCCAGTTTGCCGTCGGTCACGTCCTCGGGCAGGTGATAGACCGGGCGGCCATTGGCGTCGCGGGTCTGGTAGATTTCGTGCGTGACCATGCCCTGCGTGAACAGCGCATCGAACGGCTCGATGGCTTTCTTCGGCAGGTGGCCGGTGATGTTCATCGCCCGCGCGAAGAACCGGGAATAGAGCAGGTGCAGAATCGCGTGCTCGATGCCGCCGATATATTGATCGACATTCATCCAGTATTCGGCCTCGGCCAGATCGGTCGGAGTTTCGGCGCGGGGCGCGGTGAAGCGGGCGAAATACCATGACGAATCGACGAACGTGTCCATCGTGTCGGTTTCGCGCTTGGCCGGGGCTCCGCAGGACGGGCATGCGCAATCGCGCCACGTGGGGTGACGGTCCAGCGGGTTTCCGGGTTTGTCAAAGGTGACATCATCGGGCAGGCGAACCGGCAGGTTCTCTTTCTTCTCGGGCACCACGCCGCAGGCATCGCAATGCACAACGGGAATCGGGCAGCCCCAGTAACGCTGGCGGCTCAGTCCCCAATCGCGCAGGCGGTATTTGGTGACACCTTCGCCCCAGCCGGCTTTCTCGGCGAAATCGACGGTGGCGTTGATGGCCTCGTCGCCGGTCGCTTCGGTCAGACCCGCGAAATGGTTGACCCAGCGGACTTTCTCGGTTTTCGGCGGGACGAATGCGATCTTGTCGACCGGGGTGTCATTATCGAGTGCAAAGAACGTATCCACCACTGGCAACCCGTATTTGCGGCAGAAATCCAGGTCACGCTGATCATGCGCCGGACAGGCGAAGATCGCGCCGGTGCCGTAATCCATCAGGATGAAGTTTGCGATCCAGACAGGCAGTTCCCAATTCGGGTCCAGCGGGTGTTTGACCCGGATGCCGGTGTCATATCCCAGCTTTTCAGCCGTTTCGATGGCCTCTTCTGTGGTGCCGCCCTTACGGCATTGGGCAACGAAATCAGCGAGTTCCGGGTTTTCGACCTCAAGCTGTTTGGCAATCGGGTGATCCGGCGAGATGCCGACAAAAGATGCCCCCAGCAGCGTATCGGGGCGAGTCGTGTAGACCGTGATCGGCTCTCCACCATCGGCGCGTTCAAAGCCGAACTGCAGGCCGCGCGACTTACCGATCCAGTTTTCCTGCATCAACCGGACTTTGGCGGGCCAGTTGTCCAGAGTATCCAGCGCGTCCAGAAGTTCCTCGGAATAATCCGAGATTTTGAAGAACCATTGCGTCAGCTCGCGCCGTTCCACCAAGGCCCCCGAACGCCAGCCGCGCCCGTTTTCCACCTGCTCGTTGGCCAGAACGGTCATATCGACCGGATCCCAGTTCACCACGGCGTTTTTACGGTAAACCAGCCCGGCCTCAAGCATATCCAGAAATAAAGCCTGCTGCTGGCCGTAATATTCGGGATCACAGGTGGCAAACTCACGCGACCAGTCGATCGACAGGCCCAGCGGTTTCATCTGCCCGCGCATGTCGGCGATGTTGCCATAAGTCCAGTCCTTGGGGTGGCCACCAATCGCCATCGCGGCGTTTTCCGCTGGCATACCAAAAGCATCCCAGCCCATCGGGTGCAGCACGTTGTGACCCGTCGCCAGCTTGTGCCGCGCGATCACGTCACCCATCGTGTAGTTGCGCACATGCCCCATATGAATGCGCCCCGACGGGTAGGGGAACATCTCTAGCACGTAATATTTCGGCTTATCCGCCTTGTGGTTGGCGGTGAAAATCCCGGCCTTGTCCCAGGCCTCTTGCCATTTTGCTTCGATTTCGGTGGCCGAGTAGCGCGACATCGTGCGGTCCTTCGTGAATGAAAACGCCGGGACAGAGCCCGGCGTGGTAATATTGTGATTTTCGACGGGTGGCTAGAGCCTGTTGTCCGCAATGCGCAACTGGCGGGCACGGGACAGAATCGCATCCTCGACCGCGCGGGTGGTTGCGGCGCTAACCGGTGCGCCTCCGTTGGTTTGCAACGAAACCGACAGTGACCGCGCCGCAAGGGCCGGATCGCTGATATGGACGGTGGCACGATATTGACGCCCACCACCGGGCGGTCGCCCGTAACCCGTCAGAATCACACCAGTAAAGGGATCAACCTCTTCAACCGGAAGGAAATTCAGAACGTCCAGCGAAGCGGTCCACAGATACCGATTGACTTGAGTCACCTGTTCCGAGTTGTTTGGGCCGAACACATCCCAGATTGTCGCCCGGTCGGGCTCATTCAGCTCACGTTCCAGGGTTCCGCTGCCATCCGAAGTCAATCGGCTGGCATCACCCGGAGGGGGGCTTCCGCAAGCTGATGCTAAAGCCGCTGCTGCAATCAATGCCAGAATCGTCTGTGGGCGGGTTTTCAGCATGTCCTGTATCGCCTGTCATGAACGGTCGCGAATACTCCTAGACAAGGACCTGTGGTGCGACAAGTCAATTCTTTGCATATGGAAGTGAACTGCGCGGCAGGATCGGCCCCGATATTACTGTGGCATCCTTGCACCAATCCAACCCGAATGACGGCACGGTTCTTATGCCGACCTTGCGCCAAGGGGGCAAAAAGAGCGAAACGATGTCCGTGCTGAGACATGTGGCTAACACGTCTCGAGTAAAAAATGTTTGAAACCGAGGGAAACAAGATGAAAAAAGTTCTCTTCGCAACGACTGCCCTGCTGGCGACTGCAAGCATGGCATCGGCTGATATCAAATTCAGCGGCTTTGGTCGCTTTGGTATTGGTTATGAGGAAGATCGTTCCGACACCAACAACAACATCGACGACACCATCCTGATCTCGCGCTTCCGTCTGAACCTGGACGGCGACGCGGAAACCGATGGCGGTGTTCAGTTCTCGGCGCGTGTTCGCCTGGAAGCAAACGAAGACAGCGGCACCGGCGAAGCCGACGCGGCTGAGCTGAGCGGCGCACGTTTCTCGGTTATCTACGGCGGTCTGCGTGTTGACGCGGGCAACGTCTCGGGTGCCTTCGACAACTTGCCGAACCGCGGTGGTAACGAGCCGGGTCTGGAAAGCTTCATCGGTCAGACTTCTGCGATCGATTATGACTTCCTGGCCTTCTCGTCGACCGGTGCAGGCGCAAACGCTGTGTTCTTCCAGTACGCAATTGGCGATTTTGCCTTTGGTGCGTCGTATGACCAGAACACCACAGAAAACGGCAATGCCGCTCTGAGCGGTGCTGACCAGTGGGACATCAGCTTTAGCTACGCGTTCAACAACATCACGGCAGCTATCGCTTACGGTGAAACCGACTCCTCTGGTGGTGGCGACGACCCAAGCCTGCTGCTGTTCACTCTGGGCGCTGACTTCGGCGACTGGAACGTAACCGCTCTGGTTGGTGACGACGAAACTGAATCCACCACTTCGGACAACGACGGTACCGTTTGGGGTCTGTCTGTAGCCTACAACCTGGGCGCAGCAACCACTCTGATCGCTGCATACGGCGACGGTAGCGGCGACGACGACAACCAGCAGTATGGTATCGGCGCAACCTACGATCTGGGTGGCGGTGTATCGCTGGCCGGTGGTGTTGGTAACACCGACGATGGTACCGACGATACTGTTCAGGCCGACTTCGGTGTGGTCTTCAACTTCTAAGTTGATCTGAACTACAAGCTTTTAGGGCAGGTCTTCGGACCTGCCCTTTTCTTTTGGGCCGACATGGTGTTTTTCTGCGCTTAGCACTGAACCAAGAGGTCCCATGCCCCTGCAAGACATCAAAAACCGCATAGCCCAAGCCGAAGCCGCTGCTGATCGGGCTGCGGGCTCGGTCAAGTTGATTGCCGTCTCAAAAGTGCAACCGAATGAGCGGGTCGAGGCCGTTTTGCAGCAGGGTCACCGCTGTTTCGGGGAAAACCGCGTGCAAGAGGCAGTGGGCAAATGGCCCGATTTCCGAAACCGGTATTCCGGCATTGATCTGCATTTGATCGGGCCCCTCCAGACCAACAAGGCCCGGCAGGCCATGGAATTATGTGATTCCATTCACTCGGTGGACCGTCCAAAACTGGCTAAGACCCTCGCCCGCCTCGCGCAAGAGATTGGCGCGTGCCCGGATCTGTTCATTCAGGTCAATACCGGCGAGGAGGAGCAAAAGGCGGGCATCATGCCTGCAGACGCCGATGGGTTTGTTGCCGAATGCCGCGCATTGGACCTGCCGGTGCGTGGTCTAATGTGTATCCCCCCTGTCGCGGAAGAACCGGCGTTGCATTTCGCGTTGCTGGCAAAGATCGCGGCTCGCAACGGTCTGGACGGTCTGTCCATGGGGATGAGCAGCGATTTCGAGACTGCGATTGCGCTGGGCGCGACGCATATTCGGGTCGGATCCGCCATATTCGGCGCGCGGGTCAAACCTCAGGAATAATCAGGCGCGAACCGGGCACGATGCGTTGCGCGATCCAGAGCAGATGGTCGCGCCGGAAGGCCACACAGCCCTCGGTGGGATACCCCGGTCGACGCCATTGATGCAGAAAAATGGCAGAGCCGCGCCCTGCAACCGCGTTCGGCCAGTTCCAGTCCGTGACCAGAACCAAATCATACAGCGGATCGGCGCGGCGCAAGCGTTCGTGACTGCCGTGATAGGGAGCCTGCACCCGGTGGTTATAAGCTGCGTCTTCTGAATCATCCGACCAAAAATCGCCGGGACCAATGGGGCTGGCCCAGGTGTTCGGGCAAGCCATGCGATCGGCACGATACAGCGTTCCAACGATCCGATGGGTTCCGGCCGGCGTTGCGCCGTCACCTTCTGACTTTTCGGCACGCACGCCGCCCTTTCCAATCACACATGGGAAGATACGTCCAAGAAACCTTACACCACGTGGGGTCAGGACCAAATCGACTGACGTCACAACAGATGGCCCGACTTCGCAGCTTTGGTCGCCAGATACCCCCGATTATGAGCGGTTTCGCCAACTTTCAGGGGCACGCGCTCGGTCACTGCGATTCCCGTGCGCTCCATCATGGCGATCTTGGCCGGGTTATTGGTCAGCAACCGAACCGAATTGAACCCGAGTGACTTGAGGATATCAGACCCCAGCCGGAAATCGCGCTCATCGTCTTCAAAACCCAGCCGGTGGTTGGCTTCAACCGTGTCAAAGCCCTGATCCTGAAGAAAATAGGCGCGCATCTTGTTGGCAAGCCCGATCCCGCGCCCTTCCTGGTTCAGATACAGCAATACACCAGCCCCTTCGGCGCCCATCTGAGCCAATGCGCCACGCAATTGCGGGCCACAATCACATTTCAGACTGCCCATCAGATCACCCGTGAAGCAGGCCGAATGCAGGCGGGCAAGGACGGGCTTGTCGCGGTCGGGGCGACCAACCTCTACCGCATAGTGTTCTTCGCCCCCGTCTTCGGGACGAAACACATGCAAGCGCCCCGCCTCTGATACATCCATCGGTAGGCGCGCGGCAGCAATCGCGTGCAGCGGGCTGCGGTCCGTCAGATGTGGGGCCGCACGGGAATGGTCGATGCAGGTCAGCCCATGGGTCGCGGCAAATGCCGCACCATTTTCGACAGGTGCAACGATGGCGGCCGGAAGCAAGCGCGCCGACTTTGTCAGCGCAATCGCCACGCGATGCAGGTTTGCACTGCCCTGACGCTCGGACACGAGTGGCCCCTTCATCGGGGCATTCAGGTCATCGGATGGGTCGGCCACGGACTTAACCCAAGCATGATCTGCCTCTGCCGGAATCGCAATGCGCGCCAGATCACCATCATAGGCGCGTGCTTTCAGAGTTTCTGCCCGCCTGACCGTGATGGCCACGACCGGGTTGCCACCAAGCCCGCGCAGATCAGCCAGCCGCTGCGGGCTGAGCGTCTCTGAGGCCAACGCCAGGACACTTGTGCCACTGTCGTCTGTCAATACAACCGGAACACCCATGCGCAGGTCCGCGCGGGCACGGGCCAGCAATTCGGTTATGTCGGGAAAAAGGCTCATACATGTTACCCTGTAACGTTCGATCTTTCTCCTACCGCGATCTGGGCGAAATGTGAAACAATTCCTCCGTCTCAGACACGAGGGCGTGAAACCATTGCAGCAAACCTTGTTGATGGCGTCTTTTGCACGCAAGTGGTGGAACAGGCTTAGGAGGACCGGATATGGCACAGCTTAAGAAAATCCTGCTGGTAGACGATGATGAGGATCTGCGCGAAGCGCTGAGTGAGCAGCTTGTGATGACCGAGGACTTTGACGTGTTCGAAGCGTCGGACGGATCATCCGCCATGGAACGTGCCCGCGAGGCGATTTACGATCTGGTCATTCTGGACGTAGGCCTGCCAGATACAGACGGTCGCGAGCTGTGCCGACTGATGCGCAAACAGGGTGTCAAAAGCCCTATCCTGATGTTGACCGGCCACGACAGCGACGCCGATACGATCCTGGGTCTGGACGCTGGTGCCAATGATTATGTTCCTAAGCCGTTCAAATTCCCGGTTCTTTTGGCTCGTATCCGCGCCCAGCTGCGCCAGCATGAGCAATCCGAAGATGCCGTGTTCGTTCTGGGCCCGTACACCTTCAAACCGGCTATGAAAATGCTCATGACCGAAGATGAGCGCAAGATTCGCCTGACCGAGAAAGAGACCAACATTCTCAAGTTTCTCTACCGTTCGACCGATGGAGTGGTGGCCCGCGATGTACTGCTGCATGAGGTCTGGGGTTACAATGCGGGCGTGACCACGCACACTCTTGAGACGCATATCTATCGCCTGCGTCAGAAAATCGAACCCGATCCATCCAATGCGCGCCTTTTGGTCACAGAATCCGGCGGATATCGTTTGGTCTCTTGATCGTTGTGGATTGATGTGGATCAAAGTGATACATTGAAGACATATTTAGGGTGTTCCTAACCCGTGCATGTCCGGGTCATGACATGTACCTCCCTGTTGGACTGCCGGGCCTTATGGCCCGGCTTTTTTCTTTTGAGGTACGAAGTTCTGCGTCAGGATTCCTTGGATCATGCCAATTGCCCGACGGCTTGACTTGTCCAGGTGAACCGGTGCCAATTCAGCACAACACATCGAAAGGGCGAATAATTGGCACATGACATCTGTAGTTTGCTGAATGTAACAAAGCCCATCCTGTCCGCCCCGATGGGCGGAGCGGCAGGTCCCGAACTTGTCGCGGCTGTCTGTAACGCAGGCGGGTACGGTGTCATCCCCTTGTGGGGGAAACCTGAGGAACAGGTCGCGCATGGGATTGACCGGATACGCGCGCTGACTGACCGGAATTTTGCGGTCAACCTGAACCTTGGCTTTCCATTCGAAGATCAGCTTCAGGTGTGCATCGATAAGCGGATTCATGCAGTGTCCCTGTTCTGGGGGCACGATCCTTCGGCGATTTCGAAGGCCAAGCAGGCCGGTCTGGTCGTGATGGCCAGCATCGGGAACGCAGAAGAAGCCCGGATCGCTCAGGATGCCGGTGCGGACATCATCGTCGCTCAAGGGTGGGAAGCTGGCGGTCACGTCTGGGGGCAGGTTTCGACCATGGCGCTGATTCCGGCCGTAGCCGACGCGGTCTCGATCCCCGTCGTTGCTGCGGGAGGCATCGCGGATGGGCGCGGCATGGCGGCGGCTTTGATGCTCGGCGCGTCGGCTGTCTGGATTGGGACGCGTTTTCTGGCCAGCACCGAGGCGACAATTCACGAGGTCTATCGCAATCGTATCCTGACGGCGACCGAGACACAGACCGAATGGTATGACGATCTCTATGACGTGAAATGGCCGCAAGCCCCGCATCGCGCGCTTCGAAATTCCACCGCGCAGAACTGGAGGGACGCGGGTTCTGCCGGGCCCGGATATCGCCCAAACGAACAGGAAGTTATCGGCCACCGACCGGATGGAGAGGCGGTGGTGCGATACCAAAGCTACACGCCGTTGCCGGGTACGGAAGGCGATGTCGAAGCAATGTCACTATGGTCGGGGCAGGGTGTCTCGCTGGTCCAAAAAGTGATGCCGGCCGCCGAGATAGTCGATGAGATATTCGATGACGCGCAGGCTCTGTTGAAATCTGGCGTTTCGCGACTTTGAACAACGGGTCTCTTTTTCCGATGGCCCCCTTTCGTTCACCACGCTAACGTGGCGCCAATCGCGACAGAGGAATCCCGACTATGCCTTTCACCCTTGCCACCTGGAATATCAACTCGGTCCGTCTGCGCGAGCCTATCGTTCTGAAATTATTAAAAGAAGAAGCTCCGGACGTCCTTTGCCTGCAAGAGTGCAAGTCGCCCGTCGAGAAGATTCCGACCGAAGGGTTTGCGGCGCTTGGCTACACGCACATGGTCGCACGGGGTCAGAAGGGGTATAACGGTGTCGCCATCTTGTCTCGCCTGCCTATGGAAGAGGTCGGCGACAAGGACTTCGCAGGTCTGGGTCATGCCCGACACATCGCCGGTCGTTTGGAAAATGGCGTAACGGTCCACAATTTCTACGTCCCGGCAGGCGGCGACGTGCCGGATCGTGAAGTGAACGAGAAATTCGGACAGAAGCTCGATTACCTGACCGATATGCGCGACTGGTTCCATGCCGAGACGCCGCAGAAGTCCATTCTGGTTGGTGACCTGAACATCGCCCCGCGCGAAGATGATGTTTGGTCACACAAGCAGTTGCTCAAAGTTGTCTCGCATACGCCGATTGAGGTCGATACCCTCGCGGAAACGCAGGAAGCAGGCGGTTGGGTCGATATCACGCGCAAGGATATCCCGGAAGGTCAGCTTTACAGCTGGTGGTCATACCGGGCCCGCGATTGGGATGCGGCGGACAAGGGGCGACGGCTGGATCACGTGTGGGCCACGCCGGATATTTCCAACGCCGGGCATTCCAGTCGCGTTCTGCGGGACGCGCGCGGATGGGAAAAGCCCAGCGACCACGCCCCTGTTTTCGCCACATTCGATCTGTAATTGCGCAACTCTGCCCTTGGTTTCCGCGGCTTGAGGTTGCATATAAGGCGCAAGTTCGAACCGGAGACGATACCCAATGGACCTTCTGAGCGGCGCAGCCAATCCTGACACCACCGACCTGATCAAGGACGGATCCGAGGCCACCTTTATGGCTGACGTAGTCGAAGCGTCGCAGGAAACACCGATCATCGTTGATTTCTGGGCCCCATGGTGTGGCCCGTGCAAGACGCTGGGGCCCATGCTGGAAGAGGCCGTGATCGCTGCCAAGGGCGCGGTGAAGATGGTCAAGATCAACGTGGACGAAGCGCAGATGATCGCGTCGCAATTGCGCGTGCAGTCGATCCCCACCGTTTACGCCTTTTTCAAAGGACAACCTGTTGACGGGTTCCAGGGCGCAGTGCCTGGCTCGGAAATCAAGGCTTTTGTGGACCGGGTAATTGAAGCCGCAGGTGGAGAAAGCCCGGGTGGTCAGCTGGATGAGGCCGTTCAGGCGGCCGAAGATATGTTGGCCGAAGGCGCCGCGGTGGATGCGGCGCAGACATTTGCCGCCATTCTTGGAGAAGATCCGAACCACCCTGCCGCGTATGGGGGGCTGGTGCGGGCGCATATCGCCTCGGGTGATCTGGAGCAGGCCGAAGCGATTCTGAACGGTGCCCCTGCCGAGATTTCGACCTCGACCGAGGTTGAAGCCGCCCATGCACAACTTGAACTGGCAAAGCAGGCCGCTGATGCAGGCCCTCTGGCCGAGCTGACCGCAGCGGTCGAGGCAGACCCCGACAACCACCAGGCCCGGTTCGATCTGGCGCAGGCGCTGCACGCGAATGGTGACGTGGAAGAGGCCGTGGCGCAATTGCTGGACTTGTTCCGTCGAGACCGTGAATGGAATGACGCTGCGGCCAAAGCGCAGTTGTTTACCATCTTTGATGCACTCAAGCCCAACGATCCGATTGTTCTGAACGGACGTCGCAAACTCAGCTCAATGATATTTGCCTAAATTCTGAACAGAGCTAGACTCGGGTATATGATGCATCCCGCCGATCTGCCGGAAACCGTATCCGTATTTCCATTGCCCGGGGCGCTGCTGTTGCCGCGTTCCCGGCTGCCATTGCATATTTTCGAACCCCGGTATCTGCAGATGCTGGACGATGCGCTGAAAACACCCGAGCGTCTGATCGGGATGGTTCAGCCGAACACTTGTCAGGGCGACGAAACCAAGCTGCACCAGATTGGGTGCGCCGGGCGCGTGACCCAGTTTTCAGAGACCGAGGATGGCCGGTATCTGGTCACGCTGACAGGCGTTTCCCGATTCCGCGTCACCACCGAGCTGGACAGTTTCACGCCGTATCGGCGCTGTGCCGTGTCCTGGGCCGGGTTTGACCGCGACCTTGGCAAGGCTGAGACTGATGACGCGCTTGACCGTAGTCGTTTCCTGGATTTACTCGAGCGTTTCTTTTCCTCGCGGTCGCTGGCAACGGACTGGGACACGATGAAAGACGCCGATGATGAGTTGCTGGTGAACTCGTTGTCGATGCTGCTGGATTTTGACGCTGAAGAGAAACAGGCCCTGTTAGAGGCACCTTGCCTGCGGACTCGCCGTGAAACCCTGGTCACATTGATCGAATTTGCCATGCGTGGCGGATCGAATGAGGAAAAACTGCAATGACCGCATCTGAACCCGCCTTTGATCGGCACATGCTTGAGGCGCTGATCTGCCCGCAGACACACACCACACTGCATTACGATGCCGAGCGACAGGAACTGGTTTCAAAAGCTGCGGGTCTGGCATTTCCGATCCGCAATGGCATTCCGGTTATGTTGGTCGATGAGGCGCGCGAGCTGGATTAAATCGGGCGTCCCTGCAGCAGTTTCGGCAGGTCCCCGGTCAGACCGGCGGCCTCGCGCACGAAACCACGCCGCAAGCCGGGCAGGGCGCCAACAACACCCATTCCGATATCGCGCCCGATCCGAAGAAGCGGATTATCGTTTGAGAACAGCTTGTTGAACACGTCGGTCGCCATGGCCAGAGCGGCGGTATCGAACCGTCGCCAATCCTGATAACGCTCCAGTACCAGGGTCGATCCGATGTCCTCGCCCCGGCGTCCGGCCAGGGTCAATACCTCGGCCAGCGCGCCTACATCGCGAAGACCGGCATTCAGGCCTTGCCCTGCAATCGGGTGCATTCCATGCGCGGCGTCGCCCACCAATGCCATCCGCGCGCCGATAAATGCATTGGCGATTGTCAGGTTCAGCGGGTAGGTAAACCGGTCCCCTTGCAGGCGGATATCACCCAGAAAATCGCCAAACCGTGGGCGAAGAACTTGCAGATAGTCTGCCTCGGGCAAGGCGTTGATGCGGGCTGCCGTCTCGGTGCGTTCGCTCCAGACGATCGAGCTGCGATTGCGTGTCAATGGCAGGATCGCCAATGGGCCGGGCGGCATGAAGAACTGATGCGCGACGCCGTGATGCGGCAGGTCGTGTTCAATGGCACAGACCAGCGCGGTCTGACCATAATCCCACCCGCTGCGTTTGATCCCCGCCCGCGCGGCGGTGCCGCTGCGGCGGCCATCGCACCCGACCAGCAGGCCGCCGGCCAACAAGGACCCGTCATCCAGTGACAAAGTTACGCCGGTCGGGTTGCTTTCTTGTGCCACCACCGTGCGGCCGCTGATCCGGGTGATCGCCTTGTCCGCAGCCATCGCATCCAGAAAGGCGCGGCGCAGGTGGCGGTCTTCGACCATATAGCCCATCGGGCCTTCTTCGATCTCGGCATGGTCGAAATGCATGAAAAACGGGGATGGGCCTGTTCCGGCATGACCATCGGTCACCTTGATTTCCAACATCGGCTGGGCGTGATCAGCCACACGCTCCCACATTCCGACAGCGTCCAGCAAGCGTTTCGACGCCAAAGCCAGCGCATAGGCGCGCCCGTCGAAGGCGGCATTCTTGCGCACCGTTTCTGCCAATGCGTCGATCACTGTAACGGTGTGGCCCGTCTGCGCCAAAGCCAGCGCCAGAGCCGGGCCATTCAGACCGCCACCTACGATCAGGATATCGGAATTATGTGTCATGATCCGCACTATGCGCGCCCTTTCGGGATTGTCCATGTGCGGTCCTGTCGCTACCGTCCGGTCATAGCTTGGAACTTCGAACGGGGGCAGGGGATGCAGGACTGGCTGACCATGACAGCATGTGATCTGGGCCGGGGGATCGGGATGGGCCAGATCGACCCCGTCGCGTTGACCGAGACCTATCTGTCGGCCATCGACGCACATCCTCATCGGGATCGCATCTATGCGCGTGTCACTCATGACCGGGCCCGGGCCGAAGCGAAGGCCGCGCAAGAACGGGCCAATCTGGGTCTGCGCCGGTCGCTGCTGGATGGTGTGCCGATCAGTTGGAAAGACCTGTTCGACACGGCAGGAATTGCAACCGAAGCCGGATCGGCCCTGCTAAACGGTCGCGTGCCCCGCGCCGACGCTGTGGTGCTGCGCAACGCGACCTCCAAGGGAACTGTGTGTCTGGGCAAAACCCACATGAGCGAGCTGGCCTTTTCCGGTTTGGGCCTGAACCCTATTACCGAAACACCGCCCTGCATTGACGATGAAGATGCGGTTCCGGGCGGATCGTCATCGGGGGCTGCGGCCTCGGTCGCGTGGGGGCTGGCCGCCTGCGGGATTGGCTCGGATACCGGTGGATCGGTGCGTATCCCATCGGCCTGGAACAATCTTGTAGGGCTGAAAACCACCGCTGGACGTGTGAGCCTTGAAGGCACGGTGCCGCTGTGCCTGAAATTCGACACGGTCGGGCCTCTGGCCCGGTCGGTGGAAGATGCCGCCCACATGCTCGCCCTGCTTGAGGGCGGTGCGCCTGTCGATTTGCGCGGCGCAACACTGAAAGGACGCCGCTTTGCCGATCTGCAGACCGTGGCCCGGGATGATTTGCGCGCTGTCCCCGGTCAGGCCCACGAGGCTGCACTGGCCCGGTTGCGCGATGCCGGGGCAGAAATCGTACCGATCGAAGTGCCGGAGCTGGCCGAGGCCATGGCGCTGTCGGGTGTGCTCTATACCACCGAAGCCTATGGGTTGTGGCGCGATGTGATCGAGGCCAACCCGGACGCGATGTACCCCGAAATCCTGGAGCGCTTCAGGAGCGGCAAAACCGTATCTGGCCCGGATTATGTCGCCGCCTGGGCCAAGCTTGAAGCCTGCCGAAACGCCTGGGATGCGGCGACCTCGGGGTTTGATGCTGTGCTGGCCCCGACCGCGCCGATCCTGCCGCCCAATCTGGAGCGTCTGATGACGGATCACGACTTTTACGTCACCGAAAACCTGCTGTCGCTTCGCAATACCCGAATTGGCAACCTGATGGGGCTGGCCGCGTTGACGTTACCCACAGGAACTCCCGGCTGCGGGCTGATGATGTTTGGCCACCCACGGTCCGAAGAGGTGCTGTTGCGGCTGGGTTCCGCCGCCGAGACGGCTTTGGCCTGAATGCCACAATCCCCTGATTCGGCACCGCTTTGTCTGGACGAAGCGCGAGACGGGCTGTAACCTGCTGGCAAACGGGGCGCTATGATCCCGACATTGAGGCAGTAGTTATGAATTTCCCCGAGCGGTTTTCGAACCTACCGGAATATGCATTCCCGCGTCTGCGCACCTTGCTGGATCACCACCAGCCGGGCGGAGAGGTTATTCACATGACCATCGGTGCGCCGATGCATGATTTCCCAGCCTGGGTGACGGACGTCATCACCGAAAATGCAGCGGGTTTTCAAGGCTATCCGCCCAACGAAGGCTCACCCGAGCTGCGCGGGGCAATTGCCGACTGGATCAAGCGCCGCTACAGCGTCGAGATGGACCCTGACACCAACGTCATGGCGCTGAACGGTACCCGAGAAGGTCTGTATAACGCCGCAATGGCGCTGTGCCCCGAGCAGAAGAACGGTGAAAAGCCGGTGATCCTGTGCCCGAACCCGTTTTATCAGGTCTATATGGTCGCCTCGATTTCGGTCGCGGCTGAGCCGGTCTTTGTGCCCGCCACCGCAGCGACGGGCCATCTGCCCGACTATGCGGGCCTGCCCGAGGATATTCTGAACCGCACCGTCGCCGCCTATATTTGCTCGCCCGCCAACCCGCAGGGGGCGGTGGCATCACGCGATTACTGGGCCGAACTGATCCAATTGGCCGAGAGATACGATTTCCGTATCTTCGCCGACGAATGCTATTCCGAGATCTACCGCAACGACGCGCCGACCGGTGCCTTGACCGTCGCGCACCAGGTGGGTGCCGATCCTGAACGCGTCATCCTGTTCAACTCGTTGTCGAAACGGTCCAACCTTGCCGGGCTACGCTCGGGCCTGATCGCGGGCGGCCCAGAGACGATCAAACGTGTGAAACAGTTGCGCAACTACGCTGGCGCGCCCTTGCCCTTACCGCTTCAGGCGGCAGCCGCCAAGGTCTGGGCGGATGAGGTCCACGTGGCCGAGAACCGTGCGCTGTATCAGGAAAAATACGCCATCGCCGATGAGGTCTTTTCCGGTGTGCAGGGATACATGTCGCCCGAGGCCGGGTTTTTCCTGTGGCTGCCGGTCGAAAACGGCGAAGAAACAGCATTGAAAGTCTGGAAGGATACCGGGGTTCGGGTTCTGCCGGGCGCATATCTTTCTCAGGGTGATCCGGGGCAAAACCCGGGCGAACAATTTATCAGGGCTGCCTTGGTGGCCCCAAAAACAGAGTTGCAGCGCGGGCTGATTACGTTGCGCGACTGCATCTATTCGTGAGGTACGAGGGCAAAATGGCATCATTGAACGCGCGAAACCGCGATCCGTTACTGGATAGCACCACGCAGGCCGCGATTGAACGGCGCAGCAAGGAACTGATCGGAATTGCTCTGATCCTGCTGGGATGTGCTGCTGCTGCGATGATCTGGTCATACACGCCGGATGATCCAAACTGGATGGTGTCCACTGATGCACCGGTGCAAAACTGGATGGGCCGGATTGGTGCCTCGATTGCCGCGCCCTTGTTCATGATCGTCGGTTGGGGCAGCTGGAGCATCGCTTTGGTACTGATCGGCTGGGGTTTGCGCTTTGCCGGGCATTTTGGCGAAGACCGTGCGATTGCGCGCCTGATTTTCGCTCCGATCTGGATCGCGATTGTTTCCGTTTATGCAGCCACGCTTGTTCCGGGTGAGGCGTGGCGCGCAACCCACAGCTTTGGGCTGGGGGGATTGTTTGGTGACACGGTCATGGGGGCTCTGCTGACGCTGCTGCCGGTGGCATCGCATTTCATGGTCAAGCTGATGTCGCTTGTGATGGCTGCAGGAATGCTGGTCCTGGGTGTCTTTGTACTGGGCTTTACCCGGCAGGATGTCCGAAAGGGCTTTCGCGCGTTTTTGTTGGGATTGGTCATGTCTTATGACGGGCTGATGAATGTGCTGGGGCGGGGGGCGTCTGCGACGGCGCAAGCTGCACGGGACCGCCGCGCGCATTGGGACGAACGCAAGGCTGCGCGTGCTTTGGCTGTCGAAGCCGAGGATGAAGACACGCTTGCCTATTCGGATACTGTCTTTGAAGAACCTCCGCTGGAGGTGCCGGAGCCAGCAAAACCGGGCCTGTTGGCGCGTATCCCTGATCTGATCCGACGCCCGGACCCGATGCCCGAACCCGAACTGATCGATCGCGCACCCGTGTCCGGATTCGACGAAATGCCGGGCGAAGACCGCATCCGATCCAAGATTTCCGCCGCCGTGCGCAATCGGAAGGTCGCAACGGGAGAGATGACGCCCGAACCCGATCCTAGCCTGCCACTGACCAAAGGGCGTGGCCGGGGCCCGGACCCGCTGATCCTGAACCCAAACTCTGGCGACGCATTGCCGCCCGAGCCCCCCGTGACCATGGCGGGTTTGCCGCCGGAACCGGTCCTGACTGCGGACCCTGCACCCGAATGGCGACAAGACCCGTTGCATGAGGAGTTTACGGCCGAAGCAGATTTCGACGACGTGTTCGAAGACGCGCCAGAGCCCGCGCCGCAAGCGCGCCCTGCGGTCAAAATTCCGGTGGCTGAGCCGCGAAAGCCGGTTGTCGCGCAGCCTGTCCGTCGTGCACCGCCACCTTCGCGCCGCGCACAAGCCGAAGCACAGCCTGCACTATCCTTCGAGGAAAAACATTCGGATTTCGAGCTGCCGCCGCTGGGTCTGCTGGCCAACCCGGCCAGCATTCAACGCCATCACCTGAGCGATGAGGCGCTGGAAGAAAACGCGCGGATGCTGGAAAACGTGCTGGACGACTACGGCGTGAAGGGCGAGATCGTCAGTGTCCGCCCAGGTCCTGTCGTCACCATGTACGAATTGGAGCCTGCTCCGGGCCTGAAAGCCAGCCGGGTGATCGGTCTGGCCGACGATATCGCGCGGTCGATGTCGGCGTTGTCTGCGCGGGTGTCGACCCTGCCGGGCCGTTCGGTTATCGGGATCGAACTGCCCAATGAAAATCGCGAGATGGTGGTGCTGCGCGAAATCCTGGCCAGCCGCGATTTTGGCGACGGCAACCACGCGCTGCCATTGGCTTTGGGCAAGGATATCGGGGGCGAGTCCGTTGTGGCGAACCTTGCGAAGATGCCTCACCTACTGATCGCGGGAACGACCGGTTCCGGTAAGTCAGTGGCGATCAACACGATGATCCTGTCGCTGCTGTATAAGCTGTCACCGGATGAATGCCGCCTGATCATGATCGACCCCAAGATGCTGGAACTGTCTGTGTATGACGGCATCCCGCATCTGCTCTCACCCGTTGTGACCGACCCGAAAAAGGCGGTCGTCGCCCTGAAATGGGTGGTGGGCGAGATGGAGGATCGATATCGCAAGATGTCCAAAATGGGCGTGCGCAACATCGCGGGCTACAACGGACGCGTGAAGGACGCGCTGGCCAAGGGTGAGCTGTTCAGCCGCACGGTACAGACCGGATTCGATGACGAAACCGGGGAACCGATGTTCGAGACCGAGGAATTCGCCCCCGAAGCGATGCCCTATATCGTCGTCATCGTCGATGAGATGGCCGACCTGATGATGGTCGCGGGCAAAGAGATCGAAGCCTGCATCCAGCGTCTGGCACAGATGGCGCGGGCTTCGGGTATTCACCTGATCATGGCGACGCAGCGTCCGTCGGTCGATGTGATCACCGGCACGATCAAGGCGAACTTCCCCACCCGGATTTCGTTCCAGGTGACCTCAAAAGTCGACAGTCGCACCATTCTGGGTGAAATGGGGGCTGAGCAGCTGCTGGGACAGGGCGACATGCTGTACATGGCGGGCGGGGCCAAGATCACCCGTTGCCACGGCCCGTTCGTCTCGGACGAGGAGGTCGAGGAAATCGTCAACCACCTGAAACAGTTCGGCCCGCCCGATTACATGAGCGGCGTAGTGGACGGCCCGGCCGAGGAAAAAGCCGACAATATCGACGCTGTTCTGGGTCTGAACACCGGGGGCAACACCAACGGAGAAGACGCCCTCTATGATCAGGCGGTGGCGATTGTGATCAAGGATCGCAAATGCTCGACCTCGTACATCCAGCGAAAACTCGCCATCGGCTATAACAAGGCCGCGCGACTGGTCGAGCAGATGGAAGAGGAAGGCGTTGTTTCCGGGGCAAATCATGTCGGCAAACGCGAAATCCTCGTCCCTGAACAGTAGGATATTTAATAACAGGGGCAAAACGCTTATCTGGGTCTCATGAAACAGATTGCTTTTGCCCTTGCTTTGACACTGGCCGCGCCCGCCGCTTGGGCGGCGGACAAGCTGCCGTTGTCACAGATTTCGAATTACCTGAACCAATTGAAAACGGTTCAGACCACTTTTACCCAGGTCAATGACGATGGGTCGCTGAGCACCGGTAAGCTGTGGTTGCAGCGTCCGGGCAAGATGCGGTTTGAATATGATCCGCCCAATGACGCTGTCGTGTTGGCCAACGCGGGTACGGTTCAGATATATGACCCGAAATCCAATCAACCGCCCGAGCAATACCCGCTCAGACGCACACCGCTGTCACTGGTGCTGGCGCGGAATGTGAACCTGTCGCAGGCCAATATGGTGGTCGGACACGATTTTGACGGAACCGCGACTGTGGTGACAGCGCAAGATCCCAAAAACCCAGAAAACGGACGGATCGAGTTGATGTTCACAGGTGACCCGGTTGAGCTGCGCAAATGGGTAATTCACGATAATGCGGGCGGACAGACAACGGTATTGCTTGGCCCGCTGACCGAAGGCGACCGCATCGACTCGAGCCTGTTTTCCGATAGAAAACGCCGCGGGTCAGGCAATCGCTGACCCGCTCGTGTTTCAATACCGGCAGTTGGCCAACTGCGCCTGATACAATTGCGCACGGGCATCTACGTCGCTTGCGACGTTTAACAACCATGACTTTTGATTATAACTGCCACGCGCGAAACCGGTGTGGCCCTCATGATAAGCTAGGTACTGGTTGCGCGTGTCCGCAGGGTGAATACCGTTGCGTTCGTAGCTTTTGTTCATGTACCAGCCGATGAAATCCGATGCATCGCGGATGCGATCCCGCTTGGCGCGGCGTTTGCCGGTTTCGCGCTGATATTCTTCCCATGTGCCATCAAGCGCCTGACCATAGCCATAGGCGCTGCTCTGGCGGCCCATCGGAATAACGCCCAGCACGTATTTATGCGGGGTGCGCGCATCGTGGCGATAGCGGCTCTCCTGATAGATCGTCGCCATCTGAACGTGGACGGGAACGCCCCATTTCCGTTCGGTGCTTTTGAAGGCCTTGATGTAATCGGGTTTTTCGCGCGCAATGCTGCACGCGTCGTTCAGTCTGCTGGGCGGCTGTTTGGAGCCACCCCCACAGGATGCCAAAAGCAGCACCCCGAAGAGTACGAAAAGAATTCTGCTCATGTGCCTCGTGCCTTTTTCTTTTATTCTAGCGCAGATTGAGCATCGAGGAAATCACAATCGTTACAGAACAATAGCTAGAATTATAGGCATCGCTGCCACAGAAAGCAGCGTGGACATCATGACCATACCCGCAACCGCGTCTGCATCGGCCTCAAAGCGTTCGGCCAGCAGGTATGAGGTCACGGCCACGGGTGCGCACATCTGAACCACCAGCACGCCGAATGCCACCGGGCCAAGGTCGAAAGTTGCGGCCAAGGCCCATCCCACACCGAAACAGACCGCCAGCTTGAGTCCTGACAGCCAAATGGCCTGGCCGAGTTTCTTCGTTGTCAGCCGTGCAATCGCCACACCCACGGTGATCAGCATCAGCGGAACTGCCATCTGACCCAGCAGATCCAGCGTGTTTGTCAAAAACACAGGCGTTTCCCAGCCGCGCCACAGAAACAGCGCCCCCAGCAACGTTGCCCAGACCATCGGTTCGCGCAGTACTTTTCCAAACGCTCCGCGCCCTGCCACCAGATAAATCCCGTAGGTAAAGGAAAACAGCGCAGTCACGGCCAGAAAGATCACGGCAAATCCCAGCCCGGTCTGACCAAAGGCGAAGATACACAGCGGCAGCCCAAGGTTGCCGGTATTTCCGAAGATCAGCGGAGACAGGTAGGTTCGCTGTTCCAACCGTGCGACACGCACAAACACCCAGAATGCGCCAGCCAGAACCACATGCCCCGCAATCGCCGCCAGGGTGAAAAGGGTAAGGTCGCCACCCGGAATGTCCGTCTGCATCAGTGCCACGAAAATCAGGCTGGGCACGGCCAGCGTCACTCCCAGGCGTGTGACAAATTGCAACCGGTACTCGAATCCCAGCTTGACCCAGGCGAAACCTATTGCAGACAAAAGGAAAACCGGAGCCACAATCTCAAACACTGTCAGAATTATGTTCACAGACTGTTTCCCCGAATTTCAGTTCAATTATTGGCTTTTGGGCCCGAAACGATGTAGTAACGTGTTCGGGGGCTGGAACAATGCTTAAAACGAATGCCAAATACGGACTGGGACAAGTGGTCCGACACAAGAAACATCCCTTCCGAGGGGTGATTTTCGACGTGGATCCTGAATTCTCGAATTCTGAAGAGTGGTATCAGGCCATCCCGGAAGACAGTCGTCCCATCAAGGATCAGCCATTTTATCACCTGCTGGCCGAGAACGACCAATCCTTCTATGTTGCTTATGTTTCAGAACAAAATCTGATCGAGGACCAATCTGGAGAGCCGGTCGATCATCCTGATATCCCCAATATGTTCGGTCCATTTCAGGACGGGTCTTATCCGTTGCACTTCCAACTGAACTGACTGACGGTGATCAGGCCGGATCGCGGATGCGCGCTTAATACCCAAGCGCACACCCATCCTTCCGCGGGTCGCTTGCACCCTCTAAAACGCCACTGTCCAGGATTCGAATGGCCTGTGCTCCGCCAAGTGGGGTTTCCGGAACCTCAACAGAGTGACCCATTTCGGATAACTGTTGACGCACTTTAACGTCATAGCCGCGTTCGACCTTTAAAACGCCACCATCGGCAAAGGCGCGAGGGGCATTCAGGTTTTCCTGAAGCTCTGTGTCATAGTCCACCAGATTGGACAGGAACCGGGCATGGCCAGTTGGTTGGTAGGCCCCGCCCATCACGCCAAAGGGCATCAGAACGCGCCCTTTCTGGCGCAGCATCCCTGGAATAATCGTGTGCATTGGCCGTTTGCCCGGGCCCAGTTCGTTGGGATGCCCGGGAATCAGATTGAAGCCAGCCCCCCGGTTTTGCAGCAAAATTCCGAATTTCTCAGACGCGATGCCTGATCCAAACCCGTGGAATATCGAATAAATCAACGAGACCGCCATCCGGTCGCGGTCAACGACCGTGATGTAAACGGTATCCTTGTGCACGGATTCCGTCAGCGGGGCCGCCGCCGCCATAGCACGGTTCGGATCAATCAAACCTGCCAGCCGTTTTGCTGTTTCGGGGGCCAGAAAATGTTCCATCCGCGCTGTATGATCGGGGTCAGCAATAAAGCGGTTTCTTGCATCATAGGCCAGTTTGGAGGCTTCGGCCTCGATATGAATGCGTTCCGCGCCCCAGGGGTCCATCGCGCGCAGATCAAAATGACTCAGGATGTTGAGCAGCAAAATCGCTGTGGCACCCTGACCATTGGGCGGGTGTTCCAACAGTTCCATTCCGCTGTAATCGCCGCTGACAGGCTCTGTCTCCTCGCATCGGGTCGCTTCGAAATCCTGAGCTGTGTGCGAACCGCCCAGATTGGTCAGCGCAGACCTCATGTCATCGGCAACTTCGCCGGAATAGAACGCCGCGCGCCCGTCTCGGGCAAGACGCCTTAAGACTTCTGCCTGACCAGGGGCGCGAAAAATATCACCTGTCCCAAGGGCCCTGCCGTCCCGCAAATAGTGACGCCGTGCCGCGCCTTGCAACGCATTCGTGCCGTTGACCCAGTCGTAAGCAACACGCGAGGCGACCGGGATGCCGGCGTCTGCGTAATGGATGGCAGGTTGCAGGATCGCATCCAGCCCCAGCCGCCCTTCGGTCTGCGCCAGATGACAAAACGCATCCACCGCCCCCGGTATTGTTACCGCATCTGTGCTTGTCACCGGAATGGTGTCCAGACCATTGTCCCGCAGCGCCTGTGCATCCGCTGCAACCGGAGCCCGCCCCGATCCGTTCAAGGCCCTGATTCCGTTTTCGCCCGCCCGGTTGAACAGGACAAAGCAATCTCCGCCCAGACCGGTCATCTGCGGCTCACAAAAACCTAGCAAGACCGCCCCGGCAATCGCCGCGTCCATCGCGTTTCCGCCGCTTTGCAGAATGTCCAAAGCAGTCTTTGCGGCCAACGGATGAGACGTTGCGCACATTCCTTCGGTTGCCAGAACTTCGGAACGGCCTGGTTGGTGCAAGTCGCGCATGCTGGGGTCCTCTGCGTGGTTTCGCACAGACAGTATGTCGGCTGCGTGCATAGTCCAATGAAATCAGAGGGGGAGGTCCTCGGCGCCGTTCACTGGGTGGGGGCTGTGACGTTCGACGCCGAGGGAAGCTATCTGAGCTACCCTGTCTTTTTGACCGTTGTTTGAGGCACGACAATGGTCCGATCAGGGCGTTATTGTGGCATTTGACATTGCTTACTTCATGTCCGCAAACACAAACCTAAGACGCAATGTGTTTGTTCCTTCGACCCTTTGGTATTGCACTTCGCTTGTCAGTTTGCGGATCAGGAACCAGCCAAACCCACCTTCCGGCAAATCCGCAAGCTCTGTGTCAACCGTCGCCGGAGTTCCGTCGGGCACACCGGCATCCGGCATCGGATTGCCCTTGTCCGAGATTGAGACGTCCAACATTTTCTTGCAAAGACGACAACTGACCATGATCTCCGTGGGCACGACGCCTGCATAGGCATGCTCGACCACATTGTTGATCGCCTCGGTCACGGCGATTCTGATATCATCCGCCTTGTCTGTCGGAAGCCCATGCGCCCGTAAACGCCTGCTCAGCGTCTCGATGCCTTGGCTTGCATGCGCATCTACCGCCGGAAAGCTGAGGTCCAGACAGTTTTCTTCACGGTCAGACACCACGATGATCCAATCCGGGGCGGCGTCAGACGCGGCCCGAAGTTATTGCGTCATCCAAGCCGGCAAACAGCCGGAAGACGGTGTCCATGCGGGTCAGGCGAAACACCTTTTCCACCACGGGATGCAAACCGGCCAGATCCAGTTTTCGGTCATTTCCGAGTTGTTTCATCGAAGCGACAATGGCGCCAAGCCCGCTTGAATCGATGAACTCGACCCCAGACAGGTCCAAAACCACCCGCGACGCGCCATCGACGGTCTCTGCACGCATATCCTCTTTGAACTGAATCGCCATCGCCGCGTCAATCCGGCTGCAATGAACGGTGATGACCTGGGTTTCCCCGGCCATGGAACTGCTGAGCGTCATGATCCCCGTCCTCAGATTTGAAATTTACTGGTAGAAATACGCTAGACTGCATTTCTTACCATTCGGTATCCAGAGGCTGAATTTTTGACGGAGGGGTCACATGAAGGAAGTCGTGATAACCGGGGCCACACGCACGCCGATGGGCGGGTTTCAAGGAATGTTTGAAAGCGTTCCGGCGACCGAACTTGGCGGTGCTGCCATTCGCGCCGCGCTGGCGGAAGCTGGTGCCGCAACCGTTGACGAAGTTCTGATGGGCTGCGTATTACCTGCCGGTCAGGGGCAGGCTCCGGCCCGTCAGGCGGGGTTTGCTGCAGGGTTGGGGCAGGATGTTCCGGCCACCACACTCAACAAGATGTGTGGCTCGGGCATGAAAGCTGCGATGATGGCCTATGACCAGATCGCACTCGGCCATGCCGATACCATGATTGCCGGAGGTATGGAGAGTATGACCAACGCACCCTATCTTCTGCCGAAAATGCGCGGCGGTGCCCGCATCGGCCATGGGCGGGTCGTTGACCACATGTTCCTCGATGGTTTGGAAGACGCCTACGACAAGGGTCGGTTGATGGGCACCTTCGCCGAGGATTGTGCCGAAGCCTATCAGTTCACGCGCGAAGCTCAGGATGAATACGCGCTGCAGTCGCTGTCCAACGCCCTATCCGCCCAAGACAGCGGCGCGTTCGACGGTGAAATCACCGAGGTCACTGTACAAACACGCAAGGGCACATCCGTGCTGGCAAGCGACGAACAGCCAAAATCGGCGCGACCAGAGAAAATCCCGACCTTGAAACCGGCCTTCCGCAAGGACGGTACAGTAACGGCTGCAAATTCCTCGTCAATTTCTGACGGTGCGGCTGCATTGATGCTTGCATCGACCGACGCGGCCGAGGCCGACTCTTTGACTGTACGTGCGCGCATTGCCGGTCACGCCAGCCATGCGCAGGCTCCCGGCCTATTCACAACGGCACCGATTCCCGCCACACAAAAACTGCTGGCCCGCCTCGGCTGGTCAAAAGAAGACGTGGATCTTTGGGAGGTTAACGAGGCATTCGCTGTTGTGCCGATGGCTTTCATGCACGAGATGGGCCTGTCGCGTGACATCGTCAATGTCAACGGCGGTGCCTGCGCCTTGGGTCACCCGATCGGGGCATCAGGCGCGCGGATCATGGTAACACTGCTCAACGCGTTGGAAAAACGAAACCTCAAACGCGGTGTCGCCGCCATCTGCATCGGAGGTGGTGAAGGCACCGCCATCGCTGTCGAACGGGTTTGACCCTTCATCTTTTTCCAAATACTCCGGGGGTGAATTGAGCCGCAGGCTCAAGAGGGGGCCGCGCCCCCTGCACCCTCAACAAGGGCAGGCCGCATGACTGTCGATTACACCACCCTCGCAAAAACCATTGCCGCGTTGACCGAAGGCGAAACGGACCAGGTCGCCCTGATGGCGACCGTCACATGCGAGGTACACCATTCGGATGATCGTTTTGACTGGACCGGATTTTACCGGGTGACCGAGCCCGGAATGCTCAAGATCGGCCCGTATCAGGGCGGGCATGGCTGCCTGACCATCCCATTTGATCGCGGCGTTTGCGGCGCTGCGGCGCGAACAGGCGAGGTTCAGCTAGTCCCGGATGTTGATGCCTTTCCCGGGCATATCGCCTGCGCGTCCTCCACGCGGTCCGAACTTGTGTTACCGGTTCGAAACCGCGATGGCGAAGTCATCGCCGTATTCGACATCGACAGCGATCAGCCTGACGCGTTTTCCGACCGGGATGCGCGCGAGCTAGGCGCGATCCTGACGCGAGTCTTCGAAGGATAAGGGCGGCGTCAATCCGCCCCTTCAACCGAAGCTCAATTCAGGTCTCAGGCCGACAGTATCTTGGCTTTCTGGCTGGCGAATTCCTCATCCGTCAGCACGCCTTTTTCTTTGAGCGCGGCCAGCCGTTCAAGCTCATCCGCGGTCGAAACACTTGCGACCGACCGGATGTAGTCTTTCTGTGCCTTTTCGATCTGTTCCATCGCATCGACATTGTGCTGATGCATCTGATCGCCCCGCACGATCAGATAGGCCAGCACGCCCAGCCAGGGGATCAGGATGACGAAGGCAATCCAGATCGCCTTGGCAAACCCACTCAGATCCTTTGAGCGAAAGACATCCGCGACCACCGATATCATCACCCAGAACCAGGCGACCATCAGGAACAGCCAAAAAATCGACCAGACAATGTCAAAGAAACCGAGCCCGTTTTCCATTTTCGATCCAACCCTCTTGAATATCTGACAAAACCTCTGCAACCAGAGATCACGTCAATGTAACAGACAAGTGGTGCACCGGTCATTCCAAACCCGCGCCGTGCACCGGGTGTTTCTACGAAACCGGAAGAATTTCGGTCATCAGAACAAAAATCAGCGCGCCATGGACGGCCAGAATGGCGAATAGTTTGGCCGAGAAGCCTGTCTTGCGCGTCTTGTGCCCGAAGATCCATCGCCCCAGCACCGCTCCGGGGCTGCCCCCAAGGGCCGCCAGCCAAAGCAGACGCCGCTCGGGCACGCGCCACCTTTTCCGGCGTGCACGCAGCTTGTCCCAGCCAAAAATAAGCAAAGTCAGGGCGTTGATCGCCCACAGATACAGCACTGCAATCCACATGCGGCCTGCATAGCCAAAGGATTCGACGCACCCAAGTGAAAAAATGCTTTGAAATTTCACCGATTCGCGGCATCGTGAAATT
The DNA here is from genome assembly GCF_056531905.1 of Ruegeria sp. K11. Classification (NCBI taxonomy): domain Bacteria; kingdom Pseudomonadati; phylum Pseudomonadota; class Alphaproteobacteria; order Rhodobacterales; family Roseobacteraceae; genus Ruegeria; species Ruegeria sp. K11. The sequence goes on along the minus strand of NZ_JBQFMP010000008.1, from coordinate 34,336 downwards.
CAAGCTGAAAATTTCACGAAGATCGGAGTGCATCTTGAACAGCCAGGCCCCCCATAGCGCTTCTCTTGGTGCCGACCTGCGCGCCTTGCGCAAGGTGCGGGGGCTGACACTGACCGAGATCGCGGCGCGGCTGGATCGCTCGGTCGGCTGGCTCAGCCAGGTTGAGCGGGACAAGTCCGAACCTTCGATCTCGGACCTGAGGCAGATTGCGCAATGTCTCAACGTGCCCATGTCCATGCTGTTTGGGCAATCCTCCGCTCCTGTTGACGAACAGGGCCTTGTCGTTCGTGCGGGGTCCCGCCGAAAGATGGGATCCGGCGAGGAAGGTCTGATCGAGGAACTGCTCTCACCCGATCTGACCGACGATTTTGAAGTCGTCCATTCAACGTTCCAACCCGGATCCCGTCTGAAAACGCCCACGCTGCGTCCGACGCAAGAGGTGGGCTATATCCTGTCCGGCAAGCTGGACCTGACCATCGGGGATCGTTCGTTCACTGTTGGTCCCGGAGACAGTTTCCGCATTCGGAATGAAAGCCATCTTTGGTCCAATCCCTATGATGAGCCCGCCGTGGCCGTCTGGGTCATCGCGCCGCCGGTGTACTGATGAGTTTCGAGGCCTGGACCATATTCGCACTGTTCTGGGTGGTGTTCGTCACCACCCCGGGGCCGAATGCGGTCAATTGCATCTCAAACGGCATGAGCCTGCCGTTTCCCAAGGCCATGCTCGGCGTGCTGGCAATCCTGACGCAGGCCAGTGCGTTTCTGATCCTGTCGGCGCTGGGCGTCACGGCGCTGATCGCGGCCTCACCCACCGGGTTCTTCGTCGCCAAATTGATCGGAGCTGGGTTCCTGATCTGGATGGGGGTGCGCGGTTGGATGAACGCCAGCAAGCCCGCGCCCGCCTCGGAACGGCCCGCGCGGCACATTTATCTGCATGCGCTGGCCGTGGCGACGATCAACCCCAAAAGCGTGGCCGGATACCTCGCGGCCTTTTCGCAATTCGTGCAGCCGGAGGTTCCGGTCTGGCAGCAGATGGGGATCATCATGCCCACCGCGCTGGTCATTACCACGCTCAGCTATACAGGCTTCACCCTGCTGGGTGCGCTGATGGGCAAAGCGGCGCTGGGCGCTGTGTTCAACATCTGGGTCCGCCGCGTCATGGCGACCTGTTTCATCATCTACGGCGTGTTGCTGGGCACCAGCACCACGCCCACAGCAAAGGGGTAACGATATGCACAAAGGGTCCTGCCTGTGCGGCAAAGTTGCGTTCACCATTGACGGAGACCTGACCCCGCCCAATGCCTGCCATTGCGGCCAGTGCCGCAGGCAGTCGGGGCATCTGTGGGCCTCATGCGTGACGGATCAGGACAACCTCAGCTTTACCGCCAGTGACACGCTGGGCTGGTATCGCGCCTCGGACATCGCCAAACGCGGGTTCTGCAGCGCCTGCGGCTCGTTCCTGTTCTGGCAGCACAACGATGAGGATACGATTGCTGTCTCGGTCGGGTCACTGGACGAACCGACGGGGCTGAGGCTCGCCCAGCACATCTTTGTCGTCGACAAGGGTGACTATTACGACATTCAGGACGATCTGCCCCAACGGGCACATTAACAGGGACCCAAGCGCATGAGTGACTTTCCATCCAAGGCCCGTGTGGTCATCATCGGCGGCGGCGTTGTCGGCTGCTCATCCCTGTATCATCTGGCCAAGAAAGGCTGGACCGATTGCGTTTTGCTGGAAAAGAACGAGCTGACGGCAGGCTCCACCTGGCACGCGGCAGGGAATGTACCGACCTTCTCTACCTCATGGGCGATCATGAACATGCAGCGCTATTCGACCGAGCTGTATGCGCGGCTGGCGGATGAGGTTGATTATCCGATGAACTACCATGTCTCGGGTTCGATCCGTCTGGCCCACAGCGCCGAGCGGATGCAGGAGTTTGAGCGCGCCTGTTCCATGGGTCGCTATCAGGGCATCGCGATGGAGATGTGGACGCCGGAAGAGGCCAAAGAGCGCTATCCGTTTCTGGAAACCCATGACCTTGAGGGCGTGCTGTACGACCCGACCGATGGCGATATTGACCCGGCGCAGCTGACGCAGGCGCTGGCCAAGGGCGCGCGGGACATGGGTCAGAAGATCATCCGCTTTTGTCCCGCGACGGGTGTGACCCAGCATGAGGATGGCACATGGACCGTCCACACGGAGAAGGGCGACATTGCCTGTGATTATGTGGTCAACGCTGCCGGATATTACGCGCAGCGCGTGGGTGAGATGTTCAAACCCTTTGGCGGGCGAACCGTTCCGGCCATGGTCATGAGCCATCAGTACCTGCTGACCGACGAAGTGCCCGAAGTCGAAGCTTGGTCCAAGGAAAACGGCGGCAAGCTGCCTTTGCTGCGCGACGTGGACGTGTCTTATTACCTGCGGCAGGAGAAGAACGGCTTCAACCTCGGACCTTATGAGCGCAACTGCAAGGGCCACTGGATGACCGAGGACGATCCGATGCCCGAGGATTTCAGCTTCCAGCTGTGGAACGACGATCTGGACCGGATCGAGGATATCGTCACCGACGCGATGGAGCGGGTGCCGCTGATGGCAACCTCGGGCGTGGGTCGTGTCATCAACGGTCCGATCCCTTATGCGCCGGATGGTCTGCCGCTGATCGGCCCGATGCCCGGCGTGAAAAACGCGTTCGAAGCGCACAGCTTTACCTTTGGCATCGCGCAAGGCGGCGGCGCAGGCAAAGTGCTGGCCGAATGGATCGTCGATGGCCACACCGAATGGGATATGTGGGCCGTCGATCCGCGTCGTTACACGGATTACACCGATCAGGACTACTGCAACCAGAAGGGCATGGAAGTTTATGGCAACGAATACGCCATGCACTTCCCCCATCATGAATGGCCTGCGGCGCGCGACAAGAAAGTCTCGCCCGTTCACGCCAAGGTCAAGGAACTGGGCGGTGTCATGGGGGCTTATAACGGCTGGGAACGCGCCAACTGGTTCGCCAAGCCGGGCGACGATACCTCGCTTGAGGCCACGCATACCTGGGGCCGCTCGGGCCCGTGGGAGCAGCGGATCAAGGAAGAATGCGAGGCGGTTCGCGATCATTGTGGCGTGCTCGACCTGCCGGGTTTCTCTCGGTTCAAAATTCAGGGGCCCGGCGCGGATGAGTGGCTGCGAGGGCTGGTGACCGGCTCGTTGCCCAAGATCGGGCGCGTCGGATTGGTTTATTTCTCGGATGATCGCGGCCGCATCCTGACCGAGATGTCCGTAACCCGCGAAGCCGAAGACCTGTTCGTACTGGTAACAGCGGCGACCGCCCAATGGCATGACCGGGAAGGGCTTGAACGCCACATGCCTGCCAATGCCGCCTTTACGCTGGAAGACTGGACCACGCGGATGGACACGCTGATCGTGACCGGCCCCAAATCGCGCGAGGTTCTGGCCAAGGTCTGCGATGCCGACCTGAGCCTGCCATGGCTCAGCTTTCAGGAAAGCGAGATCAAGGGCGGATGGGTGGCACTTTTGCGCGTGTCCTTCGCCGGAGAGCTTGGGTGGGAGGTCCACGCCGAGAACGCGGACATGCCCGCCATCTATGATGCGATCCTCGAAGCTGGTGCCAAGCCGTTCGGGATGTATGCCCTGAACTCGCTGCGCATCGAAAAGGGCTATCGCGCGTGGAAGGGTGACCTGTCCACCGACTACTCGCTGCTGGAAGGCGGGTTGGAGCGGTTCGTCAAGCTGGACAAGCCGCAGGACTTCCCCGGCAAGGCAGCGATCCTGAACGAAAAGCAGCAGGGTGTTAAGAAATCCTTTGTCACTCTGACGGTCGAGGCCGGTGACTGCGACGCGCCCTATATGTCCTGTATCTGGCAGGGTGATCAGATCGTGGGCGAGACAACCTCGGGCGCATGGGGATATCGTGTCGGCAAGTCCATCGCGCTGGGTATGATCAAGGCTGAGCTGGCGAACCCCGGCACCGCGTTGGAGGTTGAAATCTACGGCCAGAAATACCCCGCCGTGGTGCAAGAGGATCAACCGCTATGGGACCCCGCCAACGAGCGGTTGCGGGCCTGATCCATGGGCGTTCCAAGCGTCATGCAAGGTGTCTATCTGACCCGCCACGGCGGGCCGGATGCGCTGGAATGGCGCGAGGATATCCCCGTGCCTAGCCCCGGACACGGTCAGGTCCTCGTCCGGGTTGCAGCGGCGGGGGTGAACAACACTGATATCAACACGCGGGTCGGCTGGTATTCCCCGGACGTGACCGGCGCAACCGATGCGGTTGATCAGGACGTGGATGCAGGCGGCTGGGGCGGAGCCTTGCAGTTCCCGCGCATTCAGGGCGGCGATCTGTGTGGCATTGTCGAGCTGGCTGGCCCCGAGACTGGCTTCCAACCGGGTCAGCGCGTGACCTGCCCGATCAACCTGCCGCGCCCCCGGCCCGGAAAACCGAGCGGGTTCATCGCGCTGGGCTCCGAAATTGACGGGGCCTTTGCGCAATATTGTCTGGTCGAGGCGGCTGATCTCTACGACGTCTCGGCCTCGCCCCTGTCTGACGTCGAAATCGCCGCCATTCCCTGCGCTTTTGGTACGGCAGAAAACCTGCTGACCCGCGCAGGTGTGACCGCAGGCCACAAGGTTCTGATCACCGGCGCATCAGGTGGCGTTGGCCTTGCCGCCGTGCAACTGGCCGCGATCCGGGGCGCGCATGTCTACGCCGTCACCAGCGCGACCAAGGCGGACGTGGTCAAAGGCCAAGGGGCCACCGACACTTTCGAACGCAACGCGCCATTGCCCAAGGACGTGTTCGACGCGGTGATCGATGTGGTCGGAGGCCCCGCGTGGCCCGGCCTGATCCTGTCGCTGAAATCCGGCGGTCACTACTCCGTCTCAGGTGCCATCGCCGGACCCATCGTCGAAGCCGATCTGCGCGATATCTACCTGCGCGACATCACCATCCACGGCTGCACCCATCAGGCGTTCGAGGTCTTTGGCCGTCTGGTCGATCTGATGAATGCGGGCCGGATCAAACCTCTGATCTCAAAGATATATCCGCTGAAAGACATTGCGCAGGCGCAAGAGGATTTTCAGTCGAAAACACTGCCTGGAAAACTGGTGCTGATCCCTTAAGGACGACGAACATGGCTGACATCACACTTCTGGATGGTTCAATCGGGCAGGAACTGGTCAAGCGCAGCGGCGACCGGCCGACGCCGCTTTGGTCCACCCGCGTGATGATCGACAAGCCCGCCATTCTGGCCGAAGTCCATGACGCCTATTTTCGCGCCGGAGCGACGGTCGCGACCACGAATACATACGCCATCCACCGATCCCGCCTGATGCGTGAAGGGATCGAGGACCAACTGCCCACCCTGATCGACGCAGCCCTGTCGCAAGCAGAACACGCCCGCTCGGGCCATGGTGGCCGGATTGCCGGGGCGTTGGGTCCACTGCTGGCCACTTACCGCCCCGACCTGAACCCCGACCCCGACGAGGCTGCCGAGAAATTCGGTGAACTGGCCGCGATGATGGCGGCCCGCGTGGACCTGTTCCTGATCGAAACCGTGTCGTCGCTACAGGAAGCCGAAGGCGCGCTGCGGGGTACCGAGGGTCACGGCAAACCCGTCTGGATCGGCTTTTCGGTCAAGGATGACGACGGCACGCGGCTGCGCTCGGGCGAGCCGCTGCGCGACATTGCCCCCGTGCTCGAACGGTTCCGCCCCGAGGCCGTGCTGATCAACTGCTCACGCCCCGAAGTGATCCCGGCGGCGCTGGACATTCTGGCCCCAATGGGCCTGCCTTTCGGAGCCTATGCCAACGGCTTCACCGGCATCACCGACGGTTTTCTGCAAGATGCTCCCACTGTCGATGCGCTTGAACAGCGCGGTGATCTGGGCCCTGCGGCCTATGCCGCGCACGCAATGGGTTGGGTCGAACAGGGAGCCACAATCGTGGGCGGCTGCTGTGAGGTTGGCCCCGAGCATATCGCCGTGCTGGCACATCATCTTCGCGACGCCGGTCACCGGATCGTCTGACACCAAACTCTGAAAGACAGGAAAAGGCACCCAGATGGTTGATCTTCCCACCAAGGCCCGCGTGGTCATCATCGGCGGCGGCGTCATAGGCTGCTCGGTCGCCTATCATCTGACCAAGAAAGGCTGGACAGGCGTTGTACTGCTGGAGCGTAAGCAACTCACCAGCGGCACCACGTGGCATGCGGCCGGGCTGATCGGGCAACTGCGCGCGTCCTCGAACATGACAAAGCTGGCGCGGTATTCAGCGGAACTGTATCTGGGGTTGGAGGAAGAGACCGGCGTGGCCACGGGGCTGCGTCAGGTCGGGTCCGTCTCGGTCGCGCTGACCAATGAGCGCCTGGAGGAGCTGTACCGAAACGCCGCGATGGCGCGTGCCTTTGGCGTGCCGGTCGAGGAATTGTCGCCTGCAGAAGTCAAAGAGCGCTACGCGCATATCAATCTTCAAGGCGTGACCGGCGGCGTTTGGTTGCCAACGGATGGGCAAGCTGATCCCGCCAATATTGCGCTGGCGCTTGCCAAAGGAGCCCGCCAGCGTGGTGCTGTTATCCGCGAACGCGTGAAGGTTTCGGGAATTTCGCGGCACGGTCGGAACGTCAGCGGTGTCGACTGGATCAGCGATGACGGACAGGCGCAGGGTCATATCACCTGCGAGATGGTCGTCAACTGCGCCGGCATGTGGGGTCGCGAAGTTGGCCGCATGGCGGGCGTGAACGTCCCGCTGCATGCCTGCGAGCATTTTTACATCGTCACCGAGGGCATAGAAGGACTGGCACAAATGCCTGTGCTGCGGGTGCCGGATGAATGCGCCTACTACAAAGAAGATGCAGGCAAAATCCTGCTGGGTGCGTTCGAGCCGAACGCGAAACCCTGGGCGATGAACGGTATCCCTGACAGCTTTGAATTTGACCAACTGCCCGAGGATTTCGACCACTTCGAGCCAATCCTTGAGGCGGCGGTGAACCGGATGCCGATGCTTGCCGAGGCGGGGATTCACACTTTCTTCAACGGTCCCGAAAGCTTTACACCCGATGATGCCTATCACCTCGGGCTGGCCCCCGAGATGGACAATTTTTGGGTCGCTGCCGGGTTCAACTCGATCGGCATCCAGTCTGCTGGTGGCGCAGGCATGGCGCTGGCCGAGTGGATGGATAGCGGCGAAAAGCCCTTTGATCTGGGTGATGTGGACATCAGCCGAATGCAGCCGTTTCAGGGCAACAAGCAGTACCTGTTTGAGCGCTCGAAGGAAACGCTGGGTCTACTTTATGCCGACCACTTCCCTTATCGCCAAAAAGCCACCGCGCGCGGGGTGCGCCGGACACCGTTCCACCACCATCTGAAAGAACATGGCGCGGTCTTCGGCGAACTGGCCGGATGGGAACGCGCCAATTGGTTTGCCAACCCGGGGCAGGAGCGCGACTACCAATACAGCTGGAAGCGACAGAACTGGTTTGAAAACTCCGCCGCCGAGCACAAAGCTGTCCGCGAGAATGTGGGTATGTACGACATGTCCTCCTTTGGCAAAATCCGCGTGGAAGGGCCGGATGCCGAAAGGTTCATGAACTACATCGGTGGGGGCGATTACTCGGTTCCCAACGGCAAGATCGTCTATACGCAGTTCCTCAATCAGGCCGGCGGGATTGAGGCAGACGTCACCGTCACACGCCTGTCCGAGACGACCTATCTGGTTGTCACCCCCGCTGCGACGCGGCTGGCGGACCAAACCTGGATGCAGCGTCATGCGGGCGACTTTAACGTTGTCATCACCGATGTCACTGCGGGCGAAGGCGTGCTGGCGATCATGGGGCCCAATGCTCGCGCGTTGCTGCAAAAAGTCTCGCCCAACGACTTCTCAAACGCGACCAACCCGTTCGGCACCGCGCAAGAGATCGAAATTGGCATGGGTCTCGCCCGCGCTCATCGCGTGACCTATGTGGGTGAGCTTGGATGGGAGATTTATGTCTCATCCGACATGGCAGGTCACGTCTTTGAAACGTTGCACGAGGCCGGGCAGGACATGGGGTTGAAGCTTTGCGGCATGCATATGATGGACAGTTGTCGGATCGAAAAGGGATTCCGCCACTTCGGACATGATATCACTTGCGAGGATCATGTGGTCGATGCGGGGCTTGGTTTCGCCGTCAAAACCGACAAAGGCTGCGACTTCATTGGCCGCAATGCGGTAATCGAGCGCAAGGCGTCGGGGCCAAAGAGCCGCCTTGTGCAATTCCGCCTGACCGACCCGGAGCCGTTGTTGTTCCACAATGAACCCATCGTCAGGAATGGAGAGTATGTCGGCTACCTGAGTTCGGGCAATTATGGCCACACGCTGGGCGGCGCGGTTGGTATGGGCTATGTCCCGTGCGAAGGAGAAAAAGCGACAGACATATTGGCATCGGGATATGAGATTGACGTTTGCGGCGTCAAGGTAAGGGCTGAGGCGTCGTTGAAGCCGATGTATGACCCGAAATCGGAGCGTGTCAAAACCTGACTACTATGGATGGGGGCTCTACCCCCGCCGCGGCAAGCCGCGACTCCCCCGGAGTATTTTCGAAAAGATGAAGCCATCTTCTGCCCTTCATCTTTTTCCAAATACTCCGGAGCGCGAGGCAGAGCCTCGCATGACGAGGATGTCGAAAGCGGGCGACTGGAATGAAGTCGCATAACAAATCGTTATGCTTATGTTCACGGTTTTCGGAGTTTCCAAGTTGGCGCAGTTTGCCTAAAGACAAACGGTATCAGCCGGAGACTGTTCATGGCAGCGTCTACCTCACAACTTCAAAACGCGGATACGCCGAAAGGTCTTGCTTTGGCTGTGACCGCATATGTTTTGTGGGGATTTCTTCCGCTTTACATGAAGGCGATGTCGCATATTGGTCCGGTAGAGATTGTGGCCCATCGCATCATCTGGTCAGTGCCCCTGGCGGGAATTCTGCTCATTGCATTGGGACGGACCGGGGACCTCAAAGCTGCCTTGCGCAACCCCAGAATGTTGGGCATGGCGTGTCTGACGGCGGCGCTGATTTCGGTGAATTGGGCGATTTACATCTGGGCGATTGCCAGCGGCAACGCATTGGATGCAGCGCTGGGGTATTACATCAACCCGCTATTCAGCATCGCGCTGGGTGCAATTCTGCTGCGCGAGCCGTTGACCAAAACGCAGTTGGTGGCTGTCGGGATTGCCGCAACCGGAGTTCTGATCCTCGTGATACAGGCGCAAAGCCTGCCGTGGGCTGCGTTTGGTTTGATGGTGAGTTGGGGGTTTTATGCATTCTTTAAACGCTCACTTCCCATTGGCCCCAATCAGGGGTTCCTGCTTGAGGTGCTGATCCTTCTGGTTCCGGCACTGGTCTATGTCACTTGGCTGGGTGCACGAGGCGCCGGGCAGTTCGGGGTGATGGGGACGGATACCATGCTGTTGCTTGGATGCGGTGTGGTGACAGCCGTTCCATTGTTGGTTTATGCCAATGGGGCCAAGCTGGTACGGCTGTCCACGATTGGCATTCTGCAATACATCGCCCCGACCATGATATTCATTACGGCCATCGCGGTATTCGGAGAGCAGATCGACCGTGGAAGGGTGATTGCGTTTCCGCTGATCTGGCTGGCTCTGGTGGTGTATTCGATTCCGGTAATCCGGCAGATGCGACGTCAGCCCTGACGCAGCAGGCGTGCGGCTTCCTGTGCCCAGATGGCATAGGTTCTGGGACTGGGGTGATACCCGTCCGGGGCTGCCAGCGCCGGGTCATCGGGCAGATCCAGCGTCAGGTGACTGACCTGAGGAAAACGTTCAGCGACCTGCTGTAACCCCCTGTCCAGCCGCGCGGCCTGTTGGCCCAGTACCCAGGCCAAAGGTTGCGGCAGCGCCGGAAAACGGTGCATCTGAGGAACAGCCGTCACGACCACGCGGCGCGCGGCCAGCGGACCGGTCAGGAGCGTGATCAGCTGGGTCTGCCGAGTGATAAACCGGGCCTGGGTGATGCCGCGGGTGACGTCATTTACGCCGAGGGCAGTAACCACTGCGTCGAACTGACCCTCCAACCGGTTGAGCCGGTCCAATGTGTCCTTCGTGGTGTGCCCCGTGGTGGCCTCAAGTTGCCATTCGACCGTGTGGTGACGAGAGAGTTCGCGCACCAGATATCCGGACAAGGCCTGCGCTTGTGTGCCGGCGCCGACACCCGCAGCCGAGCTGTCGCCGGTGATCAACAGGCGTAGCCGGGGTCCGCGACCCGCGCGCCCTTGTCTTTCCCCTGAAGGTTCCGGCAAAAGCCGTGCGTTTCGCCGAACTGACAGCCCTTGCACTGCCAGTAATGGCAACAACGGCAGGCGCAAGACCTGATCGGCTGCGACAGGCATGTTCATCCCAGCGCGTCTTTGAATTCAAGAAAGCGCGCATCGGTCATGACACGGGTCATCATCGCTTGTCGCAGGGCACCAATGGTTTTGTAGGGGCGCATGACAACTTCGAACTCTTGTATGAGCCCGTCATCGTTCAGGGTGATCAGGTCGACCCCAACCGCGTCGAGATCGCCGACCTTGCATTGAAATTCGAGCGCCCAATCTTTGCCCTCTCCCATGATCCGGCGATAGCGGAAATCGGCAAACACCTGACTCACATGTCCCAGCACCGCTGCTACCGGTGTGCGGCCGGTCCACGTGCTGTAGTAGGTCGGTGGCGAGAATCGGACGTCTTGCGCCAGCACCTCGTGGATCAGGCTCTCATCGCCTTTGGCGACCACCTCTTGCAGACGCTTGATTGTGGGGTGCATGGCTACTCCTGCGCTTTGGAGATCAGAATTGCTGAACCGATCCGTTCGGGCAAGGCCGACGTTGCGGGAGGTCGCATCCTGCGATAGGCACACCTGCATGAACGAGACCTACGTGCCCCCCCAAACGCCGCTGGATGTGCTGTATGAAGATGCGCAACTGATCGTGGTGAACAAGCCCTCGGGGCTGTTATCCGTGCCGGGGCGAGGGGCGCATCTGGCGGATTGCCTGCTAAGCCGGGTGCAGGCGGTTTTTCCTCAGGCATTGTTGGTGCATCGGCTGGATCGGGACACATCGGGCGTGATGGTGTTCGCCCAGACCCCACATGCGCAGCGGCATCTGGGCCTGCAATTCGAACATCGCCAGACCCGCAAAACCTATGTCGCGCGGGTCTGGGGCCGGATGGCAGAAAAAACCGGAACAGTGGATTTGCCGCTGATCGTGGACTGGCCCAACCGTCCACGTCAGATGGTGTGCCATGAGACGGGTAAACCGGCGGTTACGGACTGGCGGGTTCTAAAGTATGAAGGCGACGCGACCCGGATACGGCTATTTCCGAAGACCGGACGCTCGCACCAGCTGCGCGTTCATATGCAGGCCCTCGGCCACCCGATCCTTGGGGACCCGTTCTATGCCGAGGGTGCAGCGCGGGATTTCCCGCGATTGATGCTGCATTCCGAAGAGTTGCGCCTGAAAAACCCGGAAGGTGGCGTTGCGATGAAATTCCGCGCCAAGGCGGATTTCTAGGCCGACCCGGACCACAGCATTTTCAGATTACCCAGCGAAAGTCGCCGGTTGCGGCGTCGGTGAACGCAAGGTTGGCGGGCGGTCATAATCTCGCGTTCGATCTCGAACCCGCGCAGGGCGTGGTCCTGTGTCCAGCGGTCCAGCTTCAGGGTCATAAGGACGTGATGGTCTCGGCTTGGCATGAGAAACCTCCTTTGCTTTGAGCCCAGCTTTGACGATCACTCCTGCCACCACCTTGTCAGGGGGCTGTGCTAGAGTGTCAGCAGTTTAGCCGGAGACCCTCATGCGCCGTTCGACCCGCCTGTTTGAGATCATTCAGATATTGCGTGCCGCAAATGCACCCGTGACAGCCGAGGCATTGGCAGAAAAGCTCGAAGTGTCGGTGCGGACCGTCTATCGCGACATTGCGGCGCTTCAGGCGCAGCGCACGCCGATCGAGGGCGAGGCCGGGGTCGGTTATCTGATGCGGCGCGGATATGACTTGCCGCCGCTGAACTTCGATGCGGAAGAGGTTGAGGCCCTGTGGGTTGGTCTGTCGATGCTGGCGCGCACCGGCGACAGCACGCTGCAACAGGCGGCGGATCGGGTGTGTCGCAAGATAGACGCGTTGCGCGCGCCTGCCGACTGGTTGCAGGTCGCCCCGTGGGGAGCGCCTGCGGATGATCCTGCAAAGGGCTGCGTGCCGGTCGTGAATTATCGTGAGGCAATCCGGGCCGAACGCAAGATTTGCATCACTTATGTGAATTCAGAAGGCGAACGGAGCGAACGGGTCGTCCGCCCGGTTGCCCTGATTTATCACATCGAATGCACGATGCTGGCGGCTTGGTGTGAATTGCGCAATGGATTCAGGCACTTTCGCACAGATCGCATCTGGGCATGCGAGATAACAGAAGACCATTTTTGCGGCCAGGGCGAGCCTCTGCGCGCCATATGGCAGGAGCAAAACCACTGGCAAGAGCCTGCACCGGCCGGTTGAACGGCAAGTAACTGAGCAACTCACCCGATTGTTGCTTGAGCCTGCGGTCGTCCGGGGCGATATAATAGGGTAACGAATGTGGCATCGGTAAACTGGTGTCAGAGCAGAAGGTTGAATTCATGACGATTTCCAAGTTTGTCGCCGCCGCCGGGTTAAGCTCGGTTTTGGTTCTGGGCGCATGTACTGACCCGGGCACACTGAACCTGCCGGCCGATCCCAACCAGAACGCCAAACAAGGTGCGATTCTGGGCGGTTTGATCGGGGCCGGTGTTGGTGCGATTGCCAACGATTCCGATCCGTTGCTGGGTGCGTTGGCGGGCGGCGCAATCGGCGCAGCGGGTGGCGGTATCATCGGCAACCAGCTGGACAAACAGGCCGCCGAGCTGCGTCAGCAACTGGCCAATGACGGGATTACCATCGTCAACGCCGGTGATCGTCTGATCGTCACGGTGCCCAACGACATCACATTCGCCACCGACAGCGCGACGGTAAACCCGGCGCTGCGGTCCGATCTGGTGAAAGTGGGGCAGAACCTGACGAGATACCCCAATTCAAACGTGCAGATCATCGGCCACACCGACAGCGATGGTGAGGCATCCTATAATCAGGGCCTGTCCGAACGGCGGGCACGCTCGGTCGCGGATATCCTGCAGGCCAACGGCGTGAACGGATCTCGGATCACAACGATTGGTCTGGGCGAGAACCGGCCAATCGCGTCCAATCTGACCCCAGCGGGCAAGGCCCAGAACCGTCGGGTTGAGATTGTGATTGTGCCGAGCGGTTAACGCGGACCCGCTCGGCATACCGTTTTGCACATTGACTGCGCGTCAACCGGGCTTTGGCGCGCAGAATTCTCGGGCTACTTAATGGACAACGCCACAAACGGAGTGTGTCCATGTCCGATCCAATTCTTCTGAGCCTTTCGGGTTCATTGCGCGAAAGTGCGACCAACCGAAGATTGCTGCGCGAAGCGGCGCGGTTATTCGATCCCGGTACCTATATCGAAGCGGACCTGAATCTGCCCCTGTACGACGGCGATCTGGAACAGGGCGAGGGTATTCCGGAAACCGTGCAAACCCTGTCTGAACAGATTGCGCAGGCCCATGCTGTCATCATCTCGACGCCAGAATACAACAAGGGGCCATCCGGCGTGCTGAAAAACGCGCTGGATTGGGTCAGCCGGACAAAGACCAAACCCTGGGCGGACAAACCCGTTGCCGTGATGTCCGCCGCCGCCGGTCGTGCAGGTGGAGAGCGCGCGCAAATGGTGCTGCGCAGCTATATGGTGCCGTTTCAACCCCGCATCCTTCAGGGGCCTGAAATACATCTGGCCAACAGCTCGAATGAATTTGACGAACAAGGCAGGTTGCTGAGCGAACGCTATGAAACTGCCCTGAGCACCCTGATGCAAAGACTACGGACCGAGGCCGGGTTCTGAGGTTTCGCTGGCTTGTCCGAACCATGCGGGCTGACTAGGGTGCCCCAATGACCGAGGACAGACAGACCGATGTGATCGACCCGGCGCGAGCCTGTGCCCTTCAAACAGCACTGGGGCTGGAGGTTTCAGTCAAGTCCGGGTCGCCGCTGCCACCGTTCTTTCACCAGCTGTATTTCTGGTCACCTCATCCGCCGGAAGGGTTGGGCCGGGATGGGCATCCGAAACTGGGCGGACTGATCCCCCACATGGGTTTGCCGCGCCGAATGTGGGCGGGCGGACGTCTGTCGTTTCATGCACCGCTGATCGCGGGCGCCCCGGCCGAACGCCGTTCGATCTGCGAAAGGTCTGAGTCGAAATCCGGGCGCAGCGGACCGTTGGGGTTTGTCACTTTGCGTCACGAGGTCAGGCAGGACGGGGCGTTATGTCTGACCGAATGGCAGGACCTGGTCTATCGCGAGGACCCGTCGGCAACAGAAGTCAGGCCAGACCCTCCGTTGGCCCGGGTGGATGAGACCGACTTGCAGGCGGTCTCGTTCGATTCCACCTTGTTGTTTCGCTATTCGGCACTGACGTTCAACGGTCATCGCATTCACTACGATTTGGACTATGCCCGTGACGTCGAAGGCTATGCCGGGCTGGTCGTGCATGGCCCGCTGCTGGCGCAGCTTTTGATGCTGTTTGCCGAGCGGCTGGTGGGGCCACTGGCGCAATTTTCGTTTCGGGCGTCATCCCCGTTGATGCGCTTTGAAACCGCCGAACTGTGCCGCAACGATACCGTGCTCTGGGTGCGGGGTCCGGACGGGCGGCAGTGTATGTCCGCCGAGGCCAAATCCCGGTCAGAGTGAGGCTTCGGGTCGGAAATCTGCGGGGATTGAGTCCTGCGCTTCCAGCACCAGATCGACCATGACCTTGGCCACTTTCGGGGCCATGCCAAAGCCGATCTTGAACCCGCCATTGGCGATGAACTGGCCTTTGTACAAAGGATGGGCGCCCAGCATCGGAGCACGGCTTTTGCTGCGCGGACGCACCCCAGCCCAACGTTCGATCACCTCGGCCCCATGCAATAACGGTACAGCCCGCATGGCCCGGTCCAAAACGTCGTCCAAAGCGGCGTCCGTGCGGCTCGGGTCATCGTAATCCCGCTCCGAGGTCGACCCGATGGCCAGTGTCCCGTCGGCGTGAGGTACGAAATGGATCGCATCTGCAAACAGCTGCGGCGCTTCTCCGGCGTCAAACCGCAACAGCGCGGCCTGACCTTTGACGCCATTGCCAACCGTTTTGCCGAAGGCATCGCTCAGCTCCTGCAATCCTGCCAACCCGGTGGCGTGGATGACTTCCCCTTTGTCTGCTGCGTCCGCCACAACATTGACACCCATCACCGCCAAGGCCGCGACAAGTGCGGCGCAGGCACGGCGTGGATGCATCCGGGCGCTCAGCGTATCGTGAATTACAAATCCGGTCGGGCTGTGCGGGCACCATGTCCCGATATCCGCGGCATCGACCACGCGCCAATCTGCCTGTCCCTGCCAGAGAGTCGCCGCCGTCTCGGCCCTTGCATGGGCCAGTTCGAGCGTGCGCGTATCCGCGATCGGCTGCAGGCGACCCAGACGCGCATAGCCGGGCGACACGCCACCAGTGACCTCGACCTGCTGCCAGAACGGCTTGGCCATGATCAGGCTGTCGAATTGAAACGCCTTCTTGGCGTTCCAATTCTCGGGCACATGCGGCGCAAGTGCGCCAACCAGCCCGCCGCTGGACCCTGCGCCGGGACCGTACGGATCGACCACCTGCACTTTCGCGCCGCGTCGTGCACAGGTCCAGGCGATGGACAGGCCAAAGATGCCCGCGCCGCGCACTGTCACATCGACCATTGCCAATCCCCTTTTCCTTGTTCAGTGTCGCGCCGCTTAGCTACAGGATTTCCCGATGGCAGACCAGCATGCCACGCTGACATGGAGAGAGGGCCAGATTCCCGTCTCAGACCGGTTTGACGACCCTTATTTCTCGCTCCAGAACGGGTTGGAGGAGACTCGGCACGTGTTTCTGGCAGGCAACGATCTGCCCGCGCGATTCACGCCCGGGTTCCACATTGCCGAGCTGGGCTTCGGCACGGGTCTGAACATGCTGACCGTCTGGTCCGAGTGGGAAAGATCCGGGCAAACGACTCCTTTGACCTTTACCAGCTTCGAGGCGTTTCCGATGGCGCGTCCTGACATGGCACGCGCATTGGCGGCATTTCCCGACCTGAAGCCCTGGGTCGACCGCTTTCTGTCGCGATGGCATGGCGGGTCTTGCGATCTGGGCACGCTGCGGCTGGAGGTGATCGAAGGAGATGCGCGCGATACCCTGCCCATGTGGTCCGGCATCGCGGATGCATGGTTTCTCGACGGGTTTTCTCCGGCCAAGAACCCCGAGCTATGGGGGGCGGACCTGATGCAGCATGTGGGCGCGCACACGGTGTCCGGGGGCACGGCTGCGACCTACACTGCCGCCGGGTTTGTCCGACGTGGGCTTGAGGCGGCGGGTTTTACGGTCACCCGTGCGCCGGGTTACGGTCACAAGCGCCACATGACCCGGGCGCTGAGGACATGACACAGCAAAATAACATCCGCGCCGGGATCGCGCTGATGATTGCGGCGACCGTCGTCTTTGCGCTGCAGGACGGTATTTCGCGCCATCTGGCAGGTACGTACAACACCTACATGGTGGTGATGATCCGCTATTGGTTCTTTGCGGCCTTTGTGATCGTCCTTGCCCTGCGCGCACCAGGTGGCATCCCGGGCACGGCGCGCACCAGGCAACTCGGGCTTCAGATCCTGCGCGGTGTGCTGCTGGCCGGCGAGGTGTGCGTGGCCGTTTACGCCTTTACCATCCTTGGCCTGATCGAAAGTCAGGCAATCTTCATCTGTTACCCTTTGTTGATCGCCGCGCTGAGTGGCCCAGTTTTGGGCGAACAGGTTGGCTGGCGGCGCTGGGCTGCCATTGGCGTGGGATGTATCGGAGTTCTGGTCATTCTGCAGCCGGGTATGGGAGTGTTCAATCCATGGGCCGTCATTCCGCTGATCTCGGCCCTGATGTTTGCCATCTATGGCCTGTTGACCCGCTATGCCGCCCGCAGCGACAGCACGGCGACCAGCTTTTTCTGGACCGGAATCGCCGGGGCCGTGGCCACGACCGGTGTCGGTCTGTGGTTCTGGGAACCGATGGCCGGTGGTGACTGGCTATGGATGGGCCTGTTGTGCCTCAGTGGCGTTCTGGGGCACTGGCTGTTGATTAAGTGCTATGAAATGGCCGAGGCCAGCGCCGTGCAGCCCTTCGCCTATTTCCACTTGATGTGGAGCGCCATCCTTGGAATTTCGATCTTTGGCGAATCCCTGCGCCCCGCTGTAGTGCTGGGTGCAGGTCTGGTCATCGCAGCCGGACTATTCACCCTATGGCGCGAACGCCGCAAGGGTTGAGCCTGTCAGCTCCTGCGAGAACGGAACCGGCAATGCGGGTTGCCCCAAACGCGCGCGGTAAACCGGCAGGCTTTCCGCCACACGCATCACATAGTTTCGAGTTTCGCTGAAGGGGATCATCTCGATCCAATCGACAATATCGATCGCACCCGCCCGAGGGTCGCCATAGCGGTCCATCCACGAGATCGGCCTGCGCGGCCCCGCATTATACCCGGCCGCCATCATGACCACATTGCCGTTGAAATCTTCGGCCAGGCTGGACAGGTAATTCGCGCCCAGCCTCGCGTTGTATTGCCAGTCCGAGGTCAGCTTGCCGGTATTGTGGCCGCTGAGAATGCCCATGTTCTTGGCAACCAGCTGCGCGGTGGCGGGCATCACCTGCATCAGCCCGCGCGCGCCCGCGCCGCTGATCACAACCGGATCGAACTCGCTTTCGCGCCGGGCGATGGCCAGGGTCATTTCCTTGGCCATGGGCAGGCCCAGATCAGCCACCGGATGCACCGGATAATAGGCGGTCGGCAACACAACCCCGGTTCTTGCAGCGCGCTTGGCAATCATCACGGCCAGATGCGGCTCCTTCAGCTCGATCACCAGATCGCCCAGCTGGTTGGCCTCGGTCGTGTCCAGACCTTCGACCAGATGTGTCAAAAAGCGTTCGGACAAGTTGTCCTCGCCCGCACGCAACAACAGCAGCCCTGCCTCAAGCACGCTGGAATCGGCAAACCCGGCCTGTTTCCAATGCGGTGCCCGGCGCGGATTGGCCAGTTCGTTGTCAAAGGGCCGTCCGATCTGTTCGGCAGCCAGAAGGCCATAGAACGAGGTCTGATAATCTGCACCCATCGCATAGGCTTCATATGCCTTGTCAGAATTGCCTTGCGCCGCATAGGCCCGGCCCAGCCAATACCCGCCGCGCCCTTTGGAAATCGGCGATTGCACCGCGTCCGAGAAGTTCTGGAAATGCCGCACAGCCGTGGCCGGGTCGTTCAGCTTGCGCAACGCCAGAAACCCGGCCAGCCACTCAAGATCGGCATAGCCATACCCCATCTCAGGGGTCATGTGATGGTTTGCGGCAATCGCGTAAGCCCGCGTCGCGCTGCCATTGCGCATCTCAAGCCTTGCCAGCCTGCGGCGCCCTTCCGCCCATTTGTCAGGTTCGCCCAATGCGTCCGGTCCAGTCGAGCGCGCCAGCATCAGGTCAATCGCGCTGTCGTCCAGCTCTTTGCGATCCCGCCAGACAAACCGGTCAAACGCCAGTCCGGGTGCGTCCGCCAGTGTGGCCGGAACCGCCGCCACCTTGCCGTCCACACCGGGTTGTCTCTTTTGCAGCGCAATACGTGCCTCGGCCAGTTTGCGTTGATCGGTGCTGACCAATGGCAGCGTCTGACCGGCACTGACCAGATGTCCGTCCCACAACATCCGGTCCAGCCGGGCCGTGTGATGCGGTTTCAGCAGGGTGCTGAAATTCTCAAGATAGGTCTTTTGCAACCCCGACCCCATCGGCATCGTGCGCCAGGCAGCCACCAGATCGGCCTCGGCCTCTCCGTGCCGCCCCTTGGCCATCAGTGCCACAGCGTAATTCAGCGCCCCTTCGGCGGTTTGCGGCGGGGTGTCGGCATAAAACCTGATCACCCGGTCCAGGTCTGCACCTGAAAAGGCAGGCTCGCTCCGACGCCGCAACCAGGCCAGCCCGGGCCAGTCTGGACGGCGGTCCAGAAACACCAAAACGTCGCCCGAGCTTCCGAATCCTTCCCGTAACCAATGCCAGACGATGATGTCGCGCGAAACGGATCCCCGCGCGCCCGATATGCGCAGTGCGGCGTTCCAGTCGCCTTTGCGCATCTCATGCAGCCCTGCGCGCAAATCGCCCACCTCGTCAGCTTGCCCCTGTCCGGCCAAGCCCAGAATCACAGTCACCAAAAGCGCCAGAACGCGTGTCATGCCTTGCATTTCCCAACCAACCAAGGATAGAGCCATTCAGGATAAACCTTGCGCCGTCGGGATCAACACGGATCGCCATGATTGTGATATCCCGTGACGCAAAAACTGCTAACTGCACCTTAAGGAGCGTGTCATGTTCAAAGGCTCGATGCCAGCCCTCGTCACCCCGTTCAATAACGGCGAGTTGGACCTGAAGACGCTCAAACACCTGGTCGAGTGGCAAATCTCGGAAGGGTCCACCGGGTTGGTGCCCGTGGGCACGACAGGCGAGAGCCCGACGCTCAGCCACGAGGAACACGAAACCGTTGTGGCCGAGGTGGTCAAGGCCGCATCAGGCCGTGTTCCGGTAATCGCGGGCGCGGGTTCGAACAACACGGTCGAAGCGATCCGATTCGTGCAATTCGCCGCCAATATCGGTGCCGATGCGGCGCTGGTGGTGACGCCCTATTACAACAAGCCGACGCAAAAGGGTTTGCTGGCTCATTTCCGCGCCCTGCATGACTGCGCCGATATCCCGATCATCATCTACAATATCCCGGGTCGGTCGATCATCGACATGACGCCCGAAACCATGGGTGAACTCGCCAAACTGCCGCGCATCATCGGCGTCAAGGACGCGACCGGCGATCTGGCCCGCGTCAGCCAGCAACGCGCCACATGTGGACCTGACTTCTGCCAGCTCTCGGGCGAGGACGCCACCGCGCTGGGCTTCAACGCCCATGGCGGCGTTGGATGCATCTCGGTCACGGCCAACGTGGCCCCGAAACTTTGCGCTGAATTCCAGCAGGCGACATTGACCGGAGATTACGCCAAAGCGCTGACCTATCAGGACCGCCTGATGCCCTTGCACGAGGCGATCTTCATCGAACCCGGCCTTGTCGGTGCCAAGTACGCTCTTAGCAAACTCGGTCTGTGCAGCACCGAAGTCCGTTCGCCCCTGACCGAACTGGAAAGCAGCACCAAGGCAACCATCGATGCCGCAATGACCCATGCTGGTCTGATCTGACGACCCCTGGAAACTGGGATCCAAACTTCATCTGGCTACAAATATCCCGGGGGAGGAATTGGCCTGCAAGGCCAAGGAGGGGGCTGGCCCCCTCCCTCACCGTTTCCCGTAATACAGCCCGACGACATGCTCGGCCTGCGCAAAAAACAGCCAGCGCGAGATCACAACACCGGTCAAATGCGACAGCACGGCCAAAAGCGCGAACAGATGTTTGATCACGACCCCTCCGACCGGGATTAGGATCAACAACAGCGGCAATACAAAGGCCAGCCCGAACGAGATTATCCGTAGTTTCTGTGCGTGTCTGCGACCCACCACATGGACGAATTCCCGCAGCAGATAGTTTGTTCCGGTATGAGGCGGCTCAAACGCGCGTACCGTGCCGCGTGCACCTAATCCCGTGGCGGTACCCAGCGTAGTACCCGACCGCGCCAACGCGCCGTCTCCTTTGGCCCAATAGGCCAGTTGCACGGCCCCTGCGATGACCAGCAGCCAAGGGGCCAGCGCCTCGGCCCCGGCCAAAAGCGCACCGCCCGCGAGGCTGAAAGACAGGAACATCGCGGGTGTCAAGTTCATGTTCCATCGCGGGATGGTCTTGAGCTGGGTATAGATCATTGACGTGGTGAAGACGGTGGCGAGGCTGAGCCCCCCGCCGATCCAGCCCAACAGCGCCCAGTGACTGTGCAAAAACACCGCCCCCAGCGCATAGAGCCCCATGATCACAAGCGCGGCGACGGCGCAGACACCTTCACGGCTGAGCCAGCTGGATTTCCATTGGCTGAAGGCCTTCCACGCGCGTTCGGGATGCCCCAGATGGAAGGTCGAGGCCAACAGCCCGCCAACCGCCAGCGCGTAAGCGATCAGGTAGAAAACAAAGGCGACAAAGCCCGTCACGGCGGGTTGGCCGAGACCCAGGAAGAACAGCAGGCCGAAGCCCAGACCGGATAATGTGGTGAAGATGATGACGGAAGGGGCTGGATGCATCAGAGTTTCTCCAGTGCCTTGTCGAGCCAGCCGAGAAAGCCCTTCGGGTCTTCGGTCACAGGGGCCAGCAGCGGGGCCAGAATGTCGATCTGGTCTTCAACCTGATCCTTGGGCCGGGGCGGCAGGTATTTGTTCACGGGTTTGGTGCCCATCTCGGGCATCAGGTCCATCCCGTCGCGCTCGGCCACCAGTTTGCTGACATCGCTGTCCGGATCGCCCAGATCACCGAAATGCCGGGCTCCGGCGGGGCAGGTGCGGACGCAGGAGGGGACCCGGTCCACTTCGGGCAGGTTTTCGTTGTAGATGCGGTCGACGCAAAGCGTGCATTTCTTCATCACCCCTTCGGCCATGTCCATCTCACGCGCACCATAGGGGCAGGACCAGGCGCAGAGCCCGCAGCCGATGCAGTCGCTTTCGTTGACCAGCACGATGCCGTCTTCAACCCGTTTGTAGCTGGCTCCGGTGGGGCAGACGGTGACGCAGGGCGCGTCCTCGCAATGCAGGCAGGATTTGGGGAAGTGGATGAGTTGCGCAGGGCCTTCCGTGGGCTGTACCTCATAGGAATGAACGCGATTCAGGAAGGTGCCGGAGGGGTCGGCTCCGTACGCGTCCTGATCCGAGAGCGGCGCGCCGTAGTTTTCCGTGTTCCAGCCTTTGCACGAGATTACGCAGGCATGGCAGCCGACGCAGGTGTCGAGGTCGATGACCAGACCCATTTTGCGCTCGGTGGTTTGGGGGAGCTGGGTCATGTCAATGTGCCTTCGCGTGCTTGGATAGGGCAGGAGCGAGGGGCCAGCCCCTCGCGCTCCCCGGGATATTTGTGGCCAGATGAAGAGTGGATCCGGCTCATTTGCCGACCTTCCATGCCAGGTCTTTCGGGCCGGTCCCGACGGGGGATTCGATCGGGGCGAATTCTGGCTGGCTTTGGGCGTCTGTCGGGGGGGTGGTTTTTTCGATTTTGACCTTCAGGTCGAACCACGCGGCCTGACCCGTTATCGGGTCCGAGTTCGCCCAACGCATACCGTCGCCTTTAGGCGGCAGCAGTTCGTGGATCAGGTGGTTCAGCAGGAAGCCTTTGGTGGCCTCGGGTGCGTCTTCCTGCAAGGCCCACGCGCCTTTGCGTTTGCCGATGGCGTTCCAGGTCCAGACGGTGTTTTCGTTAAGGGCGGCCATCTCCATGACCGGGACGGTGATCTCGCCCTGTGGGGAAGTGACCTTGGCCCAGTCGCCGTCTTGCAGGTTGTGCGCGCGCATCAGTTTGGTGGGGACGTAGAGCGGGTTGCGCCCGTGCAGTTGCCTCAGCCATGCGTTCTGTGTGCCCCAGCTGTGATACATCGCCATGGGGCGCTGGGTCAGGGCATTGACGGTGAAGCCTTCGTTGCCTTGCTGGTCGGTTTCGTACCAGATGGGCAGCGGGTCCATCGTTTGCTTGAGGCGCCCGCGCAGGTGGTCGGGGGGCTGGCGGTCCCCATGTCCTTCGGCGGCCAGCTGGAATTTGCGCATCGGCTCGGAATAGAGTTGAAACAGGTAGGGTTGAGGGCTGTCATAGAGGCCCATGCCAACGGCCCAATCCTGATAGGCAGCGTTCCACGGTTTGTAGTAATCCGCGCCTTCGGGGATATGAGCAACGTAGAAGCCGCCGTTTTCGATATAGCGGTTCAGTTGGTCCGGGTTGACCTCGCCACGGCCTTCCTTGTCGCCATCTTCGCCCCGGAATCCGGCCAGAGGGCCGATGCCCGGTTTGCGCTGATGGTTGACGATATAGTCGGCATAGTCCTTCCACTTGGGCGTGCCGTCTTCGTTGGTGAAGCCGGGCAGGCTCATGCGGTTGGCAAGCTGGATCAGAACCGACTGAAAACCGCGCACGTCGCGGTCGGGTTCGACCACGGGCCAGCGGATGGCATCGGCGGCGGCATCCGCCTCGCAGATCGGGCGGTCCAGCAGCGAGATGCAGTCGTGGCGTTCCAGATAGGTGGTGTCGGGCAGGATCAGGTCGGCATAGGCCACCATCTCGGACGAATAGGCGTCGGAATAGATGATCCTCGGGATGACGTATTTGCCGTCTTCGTTGCGGGCCGACAGCATCTCCATCACGCCCTTGGTGTTCATGGATGAGTTCCACGACATGTTCGCCATATACATGAATAGCGTGTCGATCTTGTAAGGATCACCGGCGGCGGCGTTTGAGATCACCATATGCATCAGCCCATGGGCCGACATCGGGTTTTCCCAGGTGAACGCCTTGTCGATGCGCTGGGCGGTGCCGTCTTCGTTCAGCAGCAGGTCCTCGGGGCCGCGTGGGAAACCAAGATGCGGGCCTTCCAACGGGCGGCCCGGGCGGCGGTCGCCGTGCGGGGTGGGGTGGGCCTCGATCGGCTTGGGGTAGGGGGGTTTGAAGCGGAAGCCGCCGGGAACCTCGACCGTGCCCAGCAGGATTTGCAGCACGTGCAGGGCGCGGCAGGTCTGGAAACCATTGGCGTGGGCCGAGATGCCCCGCATGGCGTGGAAGCTGACCGGGCGGCCTGTCATTTTGCTGTGTTTTTCGCCGCGGAAGTCGGTCCATTGGTGGTCCAGCTCGATGGCCTCATCAAAGGCGACGCGGGCGATTTCGGCGGCGATGGCGCGGATTTTCTGGGCCGGGATGCCGCAGCGGTCGGCGACGGTTTCGGGGGCATGGTCCTCGGACAGGTATTTTTCGGCCATCAGGTGAAAGACCGGGCGGTGGGTGACGCCGCCTTTGTTGTAGGTGGCCGACAGGTCCGGGCGGACACCGGGTTTGTCGAAGGCGGTGGGTTCACCGGTCACGCGGTCGATCACCAGCGGTTTGCCGTCTGCATCGCGCAGGAACAGGCCTTTCTCGGGACCTTCAGTGGCATTCACCAGAACCGGCGCGTTGGTGTAGCGGCTGAGATAGTCGAGATCGATCTTGCCCGCTTTCATCAGCACATGGATCAGCGACAGGATGAACAGCCCATCGGTGCCCGGCGTGATGCCGACCCAATCATCAGCCACCGCGTTATAGCCCGAGCGGATGGGATTGACCCCGATCACCCGCGCGCCGCGCGCCTTGATCTTGCCGATCCCCATCTTGATCGGGTTGCTGTCGTGGTCTTCGGCCACGCCGAACAGCATGAACAGCTTGGTGTGCTCCCAATCGGGCTGACCGAACTCCCAGAACGCACCACCCATCGTATAGATGCCGCCCGCCGCCATATTGACCGAGCAGAACCCGCCATGGGCGGCATAGTTCGGGGTGCCGAAATTCTGCGCCCAGAACGAGGTGAAGCTCTGGCTCTGGTCGCGCCCGGTGAAAAAGGCCAGCTTGTGCGGAGCGGTCTCGTGCAGCTCATTAAGCCAGCCGACGGCGGTGCTGATAGCTTCATCCCATTCGATCTCGCGGAACTCTCCCGATCCGCGCGGCCCAACCCGGCGCAGCGGCTTGCGCAGGCGGGAGGGGGCGTTGACCTGCATAATCCCCGCACTGCCCTTGGCGCAGAGAACGCCCTTGTTCACCGGATGGTCGCGGTTACCCTCGATATAGGCGACCTTGCCGTCTTTTATATGAACATTGATGCCGCAGCGACAGGCGCACATGTAACAGGTGGTGCGTCTGACTTCGTCCGAGACCTTGGGCGACAGGTCGATCCTGGGCTGCTGCGTCACGTCATATCTCTCCCTGTGGCCGGTCGCCTTGGTACCTGAACGTGCTGGCCATTCTTGAGAGTTCTGGTGCCGGGCTCAAGCTTTTCGTTGTTTTTCAGGCGGCTTTTCGGAATCCGCAAAAGGCCGGACCCCCAAAGGCCCAGCCCTTTTCGTGCATTACTGCGCGCGCATGTCAGCGGCGTCGATGCCTGCCACTTCGACCGGCTTTTTCATCGCATCGCGGCGGAAGGGCTCGCCCAGTTCCTGGTTGATCATGGCTTCGATCAGGGTGGTGATGCCGTTCTTCTGGTCCTCAACCGCCTGTGCCAGAGCAGCCGTCAGTTCGTCCATCGTGCGCGCGACCACGCCTTTCAGGCCGCAGGCCTTTGCGATACCGGCGTACGAGACCTGCGTGTCCAGTTCGGTACCGACAAAGTTGTCATCGTACCACAGGGTCGAGTTCCGTTTCTCGGCGCCCCATTGGTAGTTGCGGAACACCACCTGCGTGATCGCAGGCCATTCTTCGCGGCCAATCGCGGTCAGTTCGGTGACGGCAATGCCAAAGGCACCATCGCCCGAGAAGCCGACAACAGGCACGTCCGGACAGCCGATCTTGGCACCGATCACAGAGGGCAGACCATAGCCGCAGGGGCCGAACAAGCCGGGGGCCAGATACTTGCGGCCTTCATCGAAGGACGGATAGGCGTTGCCGATGGCGCAGTTGTTGCCGATATCGGACGAGATGATCGCCTCTTTCGGTAGCGCCGACTGAATCGCGCGCCACGCCATGCGGGGGCTCATCCAGTCCGGTTTGTCAGCGCGCGCCCGCTCGTTCCAAGTGGTGCCGGGATCGTCCTGCTCGTGATCCATCGAGGACAGTTCCTGCGCCCAGGCGGATTTGGTGGTCGCGATCAGATCTTTGCGGGCTTGGCGGCCTTCATCTCCGGCGGTGCCCGAGAGTTTCTCCAGCAGCGTATCAGCGACTTTCTTCGCGTCGCCGACGATGCCGACGGTGACGGGTTTGGTCAGGCCGATCCGTTCGGGTTTGACGTCAACCTGAATGATCTTGGCGTTGGAGGGCCAATAGTCGATGCCATAGCCGGGCAAGGTCGAGAACGGGTTCAGCCGGGTGCCCAATGCCAGCACCACATCCGCCTGCGCGATCAGCTGCATCCCGGCTTTTGAGCCGTTATAACCCAAAGGACCTGCATGCAGCGGATGCGAGCCGGGGAACGCGTCATTGTGCTGATATCCACAGCAGACCGGCGCATCCAGACGCTCGGCCAGCGCAACCGTTGACGGGATCGCACCCGACAGAACCACGCCGGCGCCGTTCAGGATCACCGGGAAACGCGCGTTCGACAGCAATTCGGCAGCGTCATCCAGCGCGGCTTCGCCGCCCGAGGGCAGTTCGAAATCGACGATGCGCGGCATTTCGATATCCACAACCTGCGTGAAATAATCGCGCGGCACGTTGATCTGAGCCGGAGCGCTATAACGCTTGGCGTTCTGGATCACGCGGCTGAGCACTTCGGCCATGCGCGAGGGGTCGCGGACCTCTTCCTGATAGCAGACGCAGTCGGCGAACATGTTCATCTGCTCGATTTCCTGGAACCCGCCCTGACCCACGGTCTTGTTGGCGGCCTGCGGCGTCACCAGCAGCAGCGGCGTGTGGTTCCAATAGGCGGTCTTTACGGCGGTCACAAAGTTCGAGATACCGGGGCCGTTCTGCGCGATCATCATCGACATCTTGCCGGTGGCGCGGGTATAGCCATCCGCCATCATCCCACCCGAGCCTTCATGCGCGCAGTCCCAGAAGGTGATCCCGGCCTTGGGGAAAATGTCAGAGATCGGCATGAAGGCCGACCCGATGATACCGAACGCATGTTCGATCCCGTGCATTTGCAGCGTTTTTACAAAGGCTTCTTCGGTGGTCATTTTCATCGGCATACTCCCCGCGCATGATTGAACGGGCCAGACGAGGTGTCAGGCCTTTGAACATGGTTGTGGCCCAATGCACGGGGTCACGTTAGGGCCAGAATTTGCGGCGGAATAGGTCCAGAGTGGGTCAGAACTGGCGCAAAGCCTCGACGATCAATTGGAGTCCCGGCGCGATACGTTCCGAAGTGATCGAGGAATAGCCCAGCCGGTAATAGTGTCGTGGCTTGACGGGACCGGAAAAGAAGGGCTCACCCGGTTCGATATGCACGCTTTGCTGCTGTAGAGAACGGGCCAGTTCGGACGTATCGACCTGCTGGGGTGCACGCATCCAGATCGAGGACCCGCCCAGTTTGCCACGGCCCGCGACCGTCAGACCACAATCGGCGATGGCGGCATCCAGCGCCTCTCGCCGCTCTTGCAGCGCCTTGGACATGCGTCGAACTTGCGCATCGTAATGGCCCAGCGACAGGAAATAAGCTGCCGTGCGCTGAATGTGACCCGGAGGATGGCGCAACACCAAAGACCTCAGCGCGCGGGCTTCGCGGATAAAAGGCTCGGATCCGACCATGTAGCCCAGACGCAGACCGGGAAAGAGGGATTTCGAAAAGCTGCCCACATAGATCACCCGCCCATCCCGATCCAGCGACCGCAGGGCCGGCGAGGGCGCACCCAGAAACGACATCTCAAACTCGTAATCATCCTCGACAATCATGGCGTCCAACTCGCGCGCGCGCTGCAGCAGGGCCTGTCGCCGGTCTATCGGCATTGTCGCGGTTGTCGGGCATTGATGGCTGGGCGTGGTAAAGATCACATCGGTATCATCGGGGATTGCATCCGGCGGCAGCCCGTCGGAATCAACGCGCAAGGGGGTCACCTGGCATTCCGAGTGGATCAACAGGTCACGCAATGCGTAATAGCAAGGGTCTTCGATGGCTGCTTTCCGACCCTTGTTCAACAAAACTCGGGATGCCAACCACAGCGCGTTCTGTGCACCCAACGTAATCAGGATTTCTTCGGGTCGGGCAGCAATACCGCGTCTTGGCAGAGTGTGGCGGGCGATGAACTCGACCAGCAGCGGGTCATCCTGATCCACATAGTCGCCTGTCAGCGAGTCGTAGTCCTTGTGTCCCAATGCCCGTACCGCGCAGAGCCGCCAATTGGCGTGGTCAAACAAGCTGCTGTCCGCCTGCCCGTAGATAAAGGGATACTGATAATCGCGCCAGTCGCGCGGTTTCGGCAGGATGTCACCGCCGGAAAACTGACGGGCCAGCGTTCTGGACCAGTCCACCGTCTCGGAACTGCGCTGCACTGGCGTGTATTTTGGTGGAACCGGCGCGTTTTCGGACACGTAATAACCGGACCTGCCACGCGATGTCAGATAATCATTCGCCAGCAATTCCGTATAGGCCAGCGTGACCGTAATCCGGCTGACTGCCAGATGTGCGGCCAGCTTCCGCGACGAGGGCAGCTTTTCACCTACATGGAACCGACCGGACAGAATTCCTTCTGCGATCATTTGCTGGATACGGGCCTGCAAGGTGCCTTGCCCGTCGCGTTCCAGAAAGAAGGTCTCAACCGCGATTCCCATGCCTTGTGTATAGGCTGGACCTAAGGAGGGTGCAATCTGGCCTTAAGGCGGATTGAAGATGTTGATTGACATGACGCGGCTTTAGACCATATAACTAGAAATCTAGTTTAATGGAGTAAAGCAATGTGGGAAACAGCGGCCGCAGGATTCTCGGCCATGGGGTCCGAGGCCCGGCTACAGGTCCTGAAAACGCTGGTCCGGGCTGGGCAGACCGGTTTGACCGTGGGCGAGATACAAACCCGCACGGGAATTGCCCCATCAACGCTGGCCCACCACCTGCGGTTTCTGGCCGCGGGTGGTGTTGTCGAGCAGGAAAAGGTCGGTCGCAGCACCATCAACCGGGCGCGCTTCGATGAGTTAAGAAAGCTCGCGCAATTCATCCTGAGTGAGTGTTGCGCGGACGAAGTAGGAAAGGCTGCGAATGATGGCTGAACTGTCGCAAAACCCGCGCCCGATCGCTGCGGGGGTCATTGACTGGCTTAAGACCCCTTGGGCACTGATTGTCGCGATCCTGATTGCAGTCGCCGTGCTGGACCCGGCCAACTGGACCGAGGTGGTCAGTTTTGCCGCCAAGGCACTGGCGCATACAGGGCAATACATCCTGTTTGCGGTACTGTTGCTGTCCTACCTCAAGGCCACCGGGGCCGAGGTGATGGTGGCCCGCGCGTTTGAAGGGCGCGAGACGCGGATGATCTTTCTCGCCGCTCTGTTTGGTGGGCTGGCACCGTTTTGTTCCTGCGAGGTGATCCCGTTTATCGCCGGGCTTCTGGCGCTGGGCGCACCCTTGTCGGCCGTCATGGCCTTCTGGCTGAGCTCGCCTTTGATCGATCCGCCAACCCTTCTGATCACCGCAGGCGCGCTTGGCTGGCCCTTTGCCATCGGCAAGGCGGTTGCCGCCGTAGCGCTGGGCCTGTTCGGAGGCTTCGCGGTCCGCGCGCTGATGCGCGGCGGCGCGTTCGCCCAGCCCTTGCGTGAATACAAACCCGCTGGCTGCTGCGGCTGCGACCCGAAAATAGACGACAAACCGGTCTGGAAATTCTGGCAGGAGGCCGAACGCCGGGTCCGCTTCCGGTCGGAATTCGTCCATAACGGCTTGTTTCTGCTCAAATGGCTGGCGCTGGCTTACGTGCTTGAGGCGCTGCTGGTCAGTTACGTCCCTGCCGACCTGATCGCCCGCGTTGTCGGAGGGGAAGGTATACTGCCGATTGTCATCGCCGCACTGGTCGGGATGCCCGCCTATCTGAACTCCTATGTGGCGCCGCCCCTTCTGGCCGGATTGATGGAGCAGGGCATGACCGCAGGCGCCGCGATGGCCTTCATGGTGGCCGGGGCAGTCAGCTCGATCCCTGCAATGGCGGCGGTCTGGTCGCTGGTTAAGCCACGCGTCTTTGCCACTTATCTGGGGCTGGGCATCAGCGGAGCCATCGTCTCGGGCATTCTGTTTCAGATGATCTGAAGGAAAAACCGCCCGGTGTGACCACCGGGCGGTTTTGCGTGTTAGCTTGCCTCGCAATAACGAGGCAGTTTGAACCGGTATCGCGGCTCGCCGCTGTCAACGTAAACACGTTTTTCGACGCAGGCGCTGGCCCCAACGGTCTGCGAGATCGGGGCTTCGGTCGAGGAGATCGATGTGGCAGAGCCATCGGGCAACCGGACCGAGGCGATCACGCCGTTCTTGAGGTCCCCGTTAATCGCCGTGGCCGACAGCACTGGCACTGTCATGAAAGAATGGTGCTCATGCTCGCCGCTGTCATTCAGCAGTAACAAAGCAGCAGCAACCGCGATCACGCCGACCCCGCCCGCGATAGGCAGACCTTTGGTTTTGATGAAGGCATAAATTGAAACGGCGCGGTGTGGTCCGAAGATTGCGGACAGTATGCTCAGCATTTCATTCCCCAAAGAAAAAGGCCCCAACCCTGTCCGGTCGGAGCCATCCGCGCATCAGGGGCGCAGATCATCCTCGTCATCTTCGCTGCTGCCGCTTTTGGGCAGGTTAAAGAAGCTGTCGGCATCGACGATGGGCTCATCGTCTTCCTTGTCCTCGGGATCGTCGGATAGCGAGAAGGTCTCAAGCCCCTCAATCGCGGTCGGGATCTTCGGTGCCGAGTCCATTTCCAGCGATTGCTCGGTCGAGACCAGTTTGCGCCGCTCGTCATCGCTCATCACGCCGCCTTCGACTGCCTTCTTGGCCGCGGCTTTCTGTACGATCGCGTCCAATTCGGACTGTTTGCACAGGCCCAGAGCAACCGGGTCAATCGGCTGCATGTTGGCGATGTTCCAGTGCGTGCGTTCACGGATCGACTGGATGGTTGGTTTGGTGGTGCCGACCAGCTTGGCGATCTGGCCATCGCTGAGCTCAGGGTGGAACTTGACCAGCCACAGGATCGAGTTCGGGCGGTCCTGACGTTTGGACAGCGGCGTATAGCGCGGGCCGCGGCGCTTTTCCTCGCCGGTTGCCGCCGGGTTGAACTTGAGTTTCAGCTTATGCAGCGGGTTGTTCTGCGCCGTGTCGATCTCATCCTGAGTCAGCTGGTTGTTGGCGATGGGGTCGAACCCCTTGACGCCGGCGGCCACGTCGCCGTCTGCGATGCCCTGCACTTCCAACTCGTGCATGCCTACGAAATCCGCGATCTGCTTGAAGCTGATCGTGGTGTTGTCCACCAGCCATACGGCGGTTGCTTTGGCCATCAGGGGTTTTGCCATCAGCCTGCCTCCTTATGAATACATCTGTCCCGTCGCCGGAATTCGGCGGCCCCGTGGTCTTGGGGCAGGTTTCCGTTGTCGGGGAACTTGGGGCCTATATAGTCGCGTCATGTAAAGAAGGAAAGAGGCGAATGCGCTGGGTTGTTTTGTGGCTTTTCACCGCCGTCGCGGCGCTGGCCGAAGGGGAAAAGGCGGGCGTTTTCGATTACTATGTCCTGTCACTTAGCTGGTCGCCCAACTGGTGCGCGCGCGAAGGTGATGCGCGGGGATCGGACCAATGCGATGCGCGCCATGATCATGGCTGGATTCTGCACGGGCTGTGGCCGCAATTCCATCAGGGCTGGCCCTCTTATTGTCCCACGTCTCAGACCCCTCCGTCCCGGCGCATGACGCGGGAAATGGAGGATATTCAGGGCTCACCCGGTTTGGCCTGGCATCAGTGGAAAAAACACGGGACCTGTTCGGGTCTGTCCGCGTCTGATTACTTTGTCCTGTCCCGACAGGCCTATTCAGGCTTCACCCGCCCCGAGGTGTTTCGCAAGCTGGACGCCACGGTCAAGCTGCCCGCATCGGTCGTGGAAGAGGCGTTTCTGAAAGCCAATCCCGTGTTGGAGCCTGACATGATCACGATCACCTGCAAGCAGGGTTACATTGAAGAGGTCCGCCTGTGCCTGTCGCGCGATCTGGCGCCGGTGCCTTGTGGCCGCGACGTGATCCGGGACTGTACGGCTAAAGACGCGGTGTTCGATCCGATTCGCTAGAGCTCTCCGCTTTGGCACTCGCGCGCGTATTCCAGTGCCTTGGCGGTGCCTTTGAGATCAATCGCCATGACGGTCTCGCCTGTCGGGTTGTAAACAGTCAGGGTCTTGTTGCGGGCTATGGCGGCGACAAAATCCCGGTCAGTGAAAA
Organism: Ruegeria sp. K11; assembly: GCF_056531905.1. Taxonomy (NCBI): domain Bacteria; kingdom Pseudomonadati; phylum Pseudomonadota; class Alphaproteobacteria; order Rhodobacterales; family Roseobacteraceae; genus Ruegeria; species Ruegeria sp. K11. The sequence goes on along the minus strand of NZ_JBQFMP010000008.1, from coordinate 2,200 downwards.
ACACGGTCGCGCCCGGCACGTCGCGCTGATTGAACCCGATTGCGGTGGCATCGTAGCTTTTGCCGTCCAGCTCAAACCGGATCGGATAACTTTCCCCCTGTCTGATATCGCCCCACGCCCTGTTGTAGACGGCGAAATACCCGCGATTGTCCAGCGCGTCATATCCCAGTCGCACCACCGAGAGGTCCTGATACACCGTCTGGATCAGGCACCCGTCGCCAAGCGCGGGGTCCATCATGATGTTCCAGCCTTCGACAAAGCCCTTGTCGATGAGGTCCTGGGCGAGGGTGGCTGTGGCGGTGAAGGCGGCGAGGGTGAGGGCGAGAAGGCGGGTCATGTCTGGGTTACACCTGTAGGGTTCTTGTAGACGAGTGTTGGCAAGTTTTCTTCAAGTTAGATTATACGCGAGCTAAAGTTGAAGAAATTTTGGTCTGGAATTCGAATGAAATACTTCCTCTCGATTATCAGTTTTTCGGCAGCTTGCACTTTGCATGTAACTAACGCCTCTGCTTTGAGTTGCGATCATCCAGCCGAAACCCCTATTTTGGCTGACCTAAGCAACGATGAGGCTGCGCAGATACGGCTTAGAGCTTTGGTTGATCGATTAACACCGGAAGTAAGCGAATTTGTCGTATTCGGGGAGTTTTACCAAGTTCAAGACTTACCTTTCATGCATATCAGGGATCATGAGGATCGTCTGGCGAGATGGATTGGACAAGATCTATTGTTTGAAGAGATACAGGGAAGTGTCGAATATACTTACGTCAGACAAATCGGTTTTCGCGGTTCGCGCTTATTAGAAGGTGAAATGGTCCATTTTGAAACTACAGAGACAATTATCTCCGTGCCGGTCGAAGGAGAATTTCTCGGACAACTTCCGGAGTTCGACACACCTGTAGTCGGAAAACTACTCCCAGACGCTAGACATGACAGTTTTACACGTATTCCATCGCATCTGTGCCAAGATTTTTATCCGGTGAATGAGGAAACATTCGAAGAAGTTCTGCATTGTTTGACATCAAAAGAGGGTTGCTAGCAAGTAATTGAACTCGTTGAGAACTCATATTTCCTTCCGTGCCCTCAACGCCGCCGTAATCGTCCCGTCATCGAGATAATCCAACTCTCCGCCAATCGGGACACCCTGCGCCAATGAGGTCAGACGCACCTGACCTTCTAGCTGATCGGCGATGTAATGGGCGGTGGTCTGACCGTCGACGGTGGCGTTCAGGGCGAGGATGACCTCGGTGATGCCTTCGGCCACCACTCGATCCTTCAAACGTGGGATGCGGAGTTCATCCGGTCCGACGCCATCCAGCGCCGACAGCGTGCCGCCCAGAACGTGATAGCGACCTTTGAAGACACCCGCGCGCTCCATGGCCCAAAGGTCGGCGACGTCCTCGACGACGCAAAGCTCTCCGGTCGCGCGGGCTTCGGCGTCGCATATGTCACAGATATCGGTGGTTCCCACATTGCCGCAGTTCAGGCATTCGCGGGCGGTGATGGCGACCTGCTGCATGGCGTCTGACAGGGGCGTCAGCAGCAGGGCGCGTTTGCGGATCAGGTGCAGTACCGCGCGGCGGGCCGAGCGGGGGCCGAGGCCGGGCAGTTTGGCCATCAGGTCGATCAGGTTGTCGATGTCGCTGTTCGAACTCACGGCCTGTCCTGCGTGGTGCCCGAGGGAGCCTCCGGCGGGAGTATTTTTGAAAAGATGAAGATCAGAACGGCAGTTTGATATCTGCCGGCAGGCCCATGCTTTCGGTCAGTTTCGCCATCTCGGCCTGTGAGCGTTCGGCGGCTTTGGTCTGGGCGTCCTTGATGGCGGCCAGGATCAGGTCCTCGACCACTTCCTTGTCGTCCCCATTGAAGATCGACGGATCGATATCGAGACCTTTGAGCTCGCCTTTGGCTGTGGCCGTGGCTTTGACAAGGCCCGCACCGGATTCGCCGACAACCATCAGGTTGTTCAGTTCGTCCTGCATCTCGGTCATCTTGGTCTGCAGGTCTTGTGCGGATTTCATCATCTTGGCCATATCGCCCAGACCGCCTAAACCTTTGAGCATCGGAATTCTCCTGTAAGTCCGTTTGAAGCCTAAATACGGGCGGCATCTCCGCGACACAAGGGCCGAGGAGGCTCCCGCCCGTCGTCAAGGTCTTTAGCAAGACATTTCCTTCGGTTGGGCCCGGCAGCGCGGGCTTAGCC